>CAYXLY010000559.1:0-2885 GCA_964466005.1 uncultured Spirochaetaceae bacterium
CCGGGCGATGACTCCGATCCGCTCGGAGTCCTGAGCGAACTGCAGGAAGCGATCGGCTCCCTGCCTCATGGCGGCCTCGCAGTCGGGAATGGAGCCGAAGATCGTGATCATCACGAAGGGCACGTCCGAGACCTCGCGGACCCGCGAGAGCAGCTGCATGCCGTCGAGCCGGGGCATCTGGAAATCACTCACGATCACGTCCGGAGGCTCTTCGTGCAGCCGACGCAGCGCCTCCACTCCGTCGCATGCAGGGTCGACCTGGAATCCAGCCTCGACCAGTCGCGCGCCCAGGATCCGACGTGCGGACTCGAGATCATCGACCACCAGAGCTCTCAATGCGCCCCTCCCCCTCGAACCCGGTCCTCTCGGCCGGGACCGCATCAGCATAACATGCCGACGCAGATCGAAGCCGGAACTTCACGACTCCGATCCTGGACGGCCGGTCGCGGGGGAGATTCGAGGAGACGGCATCACGTCGAGGGAGACGAGCAGGGACGACTCCCGACCGGGGAGATCGCCGGAGAGGGAGCCTCCGGGCTCTCGCGCAGCACGCCCGGGTGGATCTATGCTCCGTCGACTCGAGACGAACGCATTCCCCGCCGAGGTGGGTCATCCATGACGAACGAGATCCGAATCAGAGCATTGAGTGGCGCGGTCGGCGCGGAGATCGAAGGAGCCGATCTCTCGGGTCCCGTGTCGGACGCCCTCCAGAAGACCTTGCTCGACGCCTTCCATCGCCACGGAGTGCTCTGCATCCGAGACCAGGAGCTGACCCGGAAGCGTCAGATCGAGATCGCCCGCCTCTTCGGCACTCCGGACGTCCATCCCATCGCGCGAGGCATGGAGGAGTACCCGGAGATGATCCGCGTCTTCAAGCCCCGAGGCGAGCGCGCCTTCTTCGGCACCTCCTGGCATAGCGACAACAGCTTCTTCGAGCGTCCGAGCGCCATCACCCTCCTCTATGCCGAGCAGGTGCCGCCGGTCGGCGGCGACACGCTCTACGCGTCGATGGAGTCGGCCTGGGCCCTGCTCTCGGAGCCGATGAAGCGCTTCCTCGAGCCGCTCCGGGCGGTCCACAGCGCCCGCACGGCCTACGACCCGCGCACGACGGGCGACGCGAAGTTCCGCGGCGAGACGGCGATCCAGTACACCTTCAGCGACGCCATCTACGAGGAGGTCGATCATCCCGTGGTCCGGACCCATCCGGTGACCGGACGCAAGAGTCTCTACGTGAACCCGATGTTCACGCAGCGCATCCTGGGTCTCTCGCCGCCCGAGAGCGAGGGCATCCTGCGCACGCTCCACGAGATCTCGACGCGCCCCGAGCTGAACTGTCGGATCCGCTGGGAGAACGGAACGCTGGCGATCTGGGACAACCGCTGGCTTCAGCATCATGCGATCGACGATTATGCCGACTACGACCGCATCATGTATCGAGTGACCCTCGAAGGCGAACGTCCCGTCTGACATTATTCGGGAGGAGGACGGGGACGACGCGGACAGACGCGGAGGGGACCCGGCGCGAGCGGCCTCGTCAGGGTCCCTCGGCCGCGATCGAGATCTCGTTGATCCCCGCCGCCTTCGCGGCATCCATGACCGTCACGAGGAGCGCGTTCTGCGACTTCTTGTCCGCCTGGATCACGACTGCGCCCTGGGGATTCTCGCCGTGCAGCCTCTCGATGTTGGCGCGGACCGAGCGCGGATCGACCTGGCGACGATCGATCCAGATCTGACCGTTCTCGGTGATCGCGACCAGGATGTTTCCCTTGTCCTTCGAGATCGCGGTCTGCGCGGGCGGGCGGGCAACGTCGACCCCGGCCTCCTTGACGAACGAGGCCGTCACGATGAAGAAGATCAACATGATGAACACCACGTCGAGCATCGGCGTCATGTTCACTTCGCTCTGCGGTTGCTCTCGCGTTCGCTTGCCGCGCATCTCTACTCGCCTCCTCTGCCAGTCTCTGCCAGTCCGAATCGGAGCCGATCCGGAGCCGGCGCGATCCTGCCTGGTCGTCCTTCGGGCGCCCTCGCCGTCGGGCCAACGGTCAAGGCCGGGGCGCACTCGCGCGACGACCTGCACTCGATCGAGCTCATGGATTGGATGCGCCAGAGGCCTTCCCGGTGCCCTCGATCCCGAGATCGAAGGGTCCGGACCGAGTGAGAGGCCGATCCCGATCGCCTCAGCCCCATCGGGCGAGGCGCGTCGATCTGATCGGCAGGCAGCAGGAATCGAGATCGGGGGCGATCCGGGTGGACGATGGGCGCGTCCGAATCTGGCGGCTCCTTCGAGTCGAAGATGGTTGCGGAAAGGCTAGAGTGAACGCGCCGAACCGGCAAGACGTCGCCACCTGTGCCTGAGGCCCTGCTCGACCTGGCGGTCTTCCGCCGGGGGCGAGAGGCCGGGAATCGTCTAGACTCCGGCTGACCCGACCCCGCAGCAGAGCCCAGGGCCCGCAGCAGAGCCCAGAGCCCCCAGCGGAGCCCAGCGCGAAGGATTCGAAGCCATGCCCTACGATCTCGTCATCCGGAACGGCCATCTCATCGACGGCTCGGGCGCGCCCGGCCGAGCCGGTGATCTCGCCCTGCAGGACGGAAGGATCGCCGCCGTCGGAGAGGTGGAGGGCAAGGGCCGACGGGAAATCGATGCGACCGGACACGCCGTCACGCCCGGCTTCGTCGACATCCACACCCACTACGACGGGCAGGCCACCTGGGATCCCCAGCTCGCCCCCTCCTGCTACCACGGCGTGACGACCGCCGTCATGGGCAATTGCGGGGTCGGCTTCGCTCCGGTCCATCCCGATCAGCACGGCTTCCTCATCGAGCTGATGGAAGGCGTCGAGGACATCCCCGGCACCGCGCTGCACGAGGGGATCGACTGGGCC
>CAYXLY010000560.1:0-2876 GCA_964466005.1 uncultured Spirochaetaceae bacterium
CCGATACTTCTGCTTGAACTCGGTGATCGCCCGCTCCTGCTGGGCCAGCTCGGCCTCCACCTCCTTCAGCTCGGACCGGAGGAAGTTCGTGGCGAGGCGGGCCTGCCGGCCTCGCATCTCGAGATGCGTATTGGTGAAGCTGCGCGCCAGGGAGTTGCTGACCGCAGCGGCCTTCTCGGGGGAGGTCGAGGTGAAGCGGATGCCGTAGACCACCGCCGAGCTGTCCCGTCGGCGCGGCGCAGGCCCGGTCATCGGCTCCGGCGAAATCGAGATCGCGCTTCGCATGCGCCCCACCCGCTCCTCCAGGGTGATCTCGTCGCTCTGTGCGGCGTAGAGATCGTGCTCCTGGATCAGCCTCGCCAGGGAGCTCCGCGAGAGGATCTCGCCCAGGATCGCGCTCATCTTCTCGATCTGGTCGTTCTCCACCGTCGGCCGGAAGAAGTCCTCGGCGATTCGTTGGCTGGCGACCAGGACGGTCGCCCGGGCCGTATATTTCGGCTCCAGCACGTAGCCGGCCGCGCCGGTGCCCATCAGGCCGAGCAGGAAGACGCTGCACATCAGCTTCCAGCGACGCCGCAGGATCCCCATCGGATCCAGGAGAAAGGCCGGCAGGCCCTGCCCCGACTCCTCCTCGTCGAGATCCGAGTAGCCGTCGAGCTCGTCCGCACTGCGCATCAGGACTCCTCTTCCGCGCTCTGGCGGTCGGTCTCGTAGCGATAGGCGTAGGCGCCGCCGCTCTTTCGCGCGAAGGACTCGTTGAGGAAGGCTCCGATCATGGCCTGGGAAGGCAGGAGGTCGACCATCTCCCGGAAATTCTTCCGGCGCGTGACCCCGCATCGGACGACACCCAGGCAGCCCCCGACCAGAGGCGCGTAGAGCGGCACGTCGGGCACGGGGAGCACGGGCGGTCCGTCGAGGATCACGTAGTCATAGCGGCGGGTCAGCTCTTGCAGCGTCCGCGCGACGCTCGCTCCGCCGAGCAGCTTGTAGGCCTCCGCCTCGCAGCGGGCTACGGGATAGAGGTCGAGCGCCGGTAGATCCGTTCGAATGCAGACCTCGTCGAGGGTGTGCAGACCGCGGATCACCGACTCGATCCCGCGCTCCGGCGACACGGACAGGGCACGGGCGATGTTCGCACGATGGAGATCGAGGTCGACGAGCGCGATCCGGTACTCGGGTGCGAAGGAGGCCATGGCGAGGGCGAGGTTCACGGAGACCGTCGTCTTGCCCTCGCCCTGCACCGCGCTGGTGACCAGCAGGGAGGGATTGGAGCGCCGGTCCAGCTCCGCGCGCAGACGCACCGCGAGATGCCGGAAACGCCCGGCATGCGGGCTGCCGGGGTCGACCAGCACCACTCGAGCGGCCCAGTCCGCCTCGCGGCCTCGAGGAATCGTGTGGAAGGCCTCCGGGGGAGGCGACTCTCCCGTGTCGGGCGCGGGCGCCACGTCGGCAGCGTGTTCGGCGCGGAGCTCTTCGAGCAGAGAAGGTGCCGCCCGACCCGCTCGGTGGCCGGGATCGGAGTCGGCGTCTCGCGCCTCCACGCGCTCGTCGAGCGGATGAAGCTCTCTCCGCGCCGAGTGCGCGCCGGCTCCGCGAGCCGAGAGATCGTCGTTCCGGGCACGCTCCAGGGCTTTCGAGATCTCCCCCATGTCTGCCTCTCCTCCGCCATCCCGTGCTCGACGGAGCGGTCTGCCGGACCCGTGTGGCCCCTCATGAGGACCGAAGGCACCCGAGACGGCCGACCGGTTCCCCCAGCATAGCGATCGATCTCGACGTTCCCCGCTGGGCACGGCTCGATCCCGATCCTCTTCAGGGGCTCGGGGAGCTCCTGCGGCGAATCCCCCTCTTCAGTCTAGTCGCCCAACAGGCCCCTTCGGTGACCGGAAACCGCGCGAGAATCCCCCTCGATCCAGCCTTCCGGTCTCCCCGGCCCGCTCACTCGACGTTCTCGACCCTCGTCAGCAGCGTACGGAGCTGCGTCGCCATGACCCGGACGTTCGGCTCGAGGACCATGCTGTCGTGGTTGCCGGGCATCTCGAAGACCTCGAGCGAGTCCACCCACTCTCCATATCCGTTGTCCGGATGGACCCACTCCTTGGCCGAGTCGAGCACCCGATCGGGACCGAGCACGTAGGCCCGGTCGAGCTTCGGACGGAAGAGGACCGCAGAGCCGTCGTAATGCCGCATCCGGTATCGCGGCAGCGCCGCACGGAAGGCCTTCTCGATTGCCTCGTTGTGGAACTGGTCCTCGCTCCGCTCCGGCGCGGCATCGCCGTGAAGCCGGATCTGCAGCTGCTCGATCTGCCAGCGACTCCGGTTGCGGGCCCACTCCACCAGGTAGCGGAGACCCCGCTGACGGATGCGCTGCCACTGGACGCGAGCCCGATCGAGCTTCGTCAGCGGAGGACGCACGGGCAGTGCCGTGTCGAGAAGGACGAGCAGCGCCACCTCGTCTCCCGCCGCGCGCAGCTGGTGGGCCATCTCGAAGGCCGTGATTCCGCCGCCCGAGAAGCCGCCGACGAAGTAGGGACCCCGCGGCTGCACCTGACGGATCTCTTCGATGTACGCGCTGGCCATCTCCTCGAAGGTCTCGTGCGGGGGCTCGTCTCCGTAGAGCCCCCTCGCCTGCAGTCCGTAGAAGGGGCGGTCGGTCCCGACGAGATTCGCGAGATGACGCAGGTTGAGCACGTTGCCGAACATCCCGGCCACGAGGAAGAAGGGCGGGTTGTCGCCGGCCTCTCCGCGACCGGCATCCATCGCGACGAGATACTTGTAGCGGGTCCGGCGAGCCTGCTGCGTCGGCGGCTCGTCGCCCTCGCCCGCCGGCGCCTCGTCGCCGATGGCTTCGCGGATCAGGGCTGCGCAGCCCTCGATCG
>CAYXLY010000561.1:0-2860 GCA_964466005.1 uncultured Spirochaetaceae bacterium
GTCTCGTCGAGACCGTGTACTTCGGCGAGCCGGTCGTCGTCGAAGGCGAGCCGAAGCGGGGAGAAGCCCCCCTCCGCTTGCTGATCCCCACGTGGATCCTGGCCGCCGCGTCCGTCTACTTCGGCCTCTTCTCCGGCTTCGCCGTCGAGGTCTCGGAGCTCGCTGCTCGTCAGCTCCTCGGCGCAGGATCTTGAGGGCGAGGGGCCGATGAGCTTGGATCCGCATTCGACGTCGCTCGTCTGGCCGTTGATCCTTCCGATCCTGGGGGCGTTCGGCGTGCAGGCCCTCGGACGCTGGCCGGATGCGCGCGATGCATGGACGGTCGTGATCGGGCTCGCGACCTTCGGCAGCGTCGTTCCGCTCATCGGGCCGGTGAGCGCCGGGGAGCATCCTTCACTCGGTCTGCCCGGCTGGATGCCGGGCCTCGGGATGGGGTTCGAGGTGGAGCCGCTGGGGCTGCTCTTCGCGCTGATCGCGTCCGGGCTCTGGGTGGCGACCTCGATCTACGGCTTCGGGTACATGAGAGGCCATCACGAGCCGAATCAGACCCGGTTCTTCACGTGCTTTGCGGTGGCCATCTCCGCCACGCTCGGCATCGCGTTCGCCGGAGATCTGGTCACGCTCTTCTTCTTCTACGAGATCCTCACCTTCTCGACCTATCCGCTCGTCACGCATCACGGCAACGAGGCCTCGATCAAGGCGGGGCGTCTCTATCTCGGCATCCTCGTCTCGACGTCGATCCTGTTCTTCCTCCTCGCGATCATCTGGACGTCGGAGCTGGCGGGCACGCTGCATTTCCGAAGGGGCGGGGTCCTCGAAGGCCAGGTCGAGGGCGGGGAGGCGATCGTGCTGCTGCTCCTCTTCTCCTACGGCATCGGCAAGGCGGCGCTGATGCCGATGCATCGTTGGCTCCCGGCTGCCATGGTCGCCCCGACGCCCGTCTCTGCGCTGCTGCATGCCGTGGCCGTGGTGAAGGCCGGCGTCTTCTCGATCCTCAAGATCGCGGTCTACGTGTTCGGCCTCGATTTCCTGATGGAGGGCGGGATCTCGGACCTTCTGGTCGTGATCGCATCGGTCACGATCCTGGTGGCCTCCATCCGGGCGATCATGATCGACAACCTCAAGGCGAGGCTGGCCTACTCGACGGTCAGCCATCTGTCCTACGTCGTGCTCGGGGCCGCGCTCGCGACGCCGGCGGCGGCCCTGGGCGCAGGCCTGCACATCCTGATGCACGCCCTCGGAAAGATCACTCTCTTCTTCGTCGCGGGGGCCGTCTACGTGACCGCCCACGAGACGGAGGTCAGCCGGCTGGATGGTCTCGGCCGACGGATGCCCTGGACCTTCGGCGCCTTCGCCGTCGCCTCCCTGAGTCTCATCGGGCTGCCACCGCTGGGCGGTGCGTGGAGCAAATGGTATCTGGTGATGGGGGCGTTGGACGCCGAGAAGCCCTGGGTGGCGGGAGTCCTCATGCTCGGCTCCCTCCTCTCGATCGGATACCTGATGCCGATCGTCGTGCGCGCGTTCTTCAGGCCGCTGCCCGAGGAAAGGGAGGAGCTGCGGGAGGCGTCGCTTCTGATGCGCCTTCCGCTGTGCGCGACGGCGTTCCTCTGCGTCGTCGTGTTCTTCTCGGCTGGGAGCGTCCTCGAGCTGATCGAGCCGATCTTCCGCTGATCCCGCCTTCAAACCGGCGGGACGGGCGACGTCGGGAGGCGGACGATGGCAAATCGGAAGGCGCGGGCGAAGAGCGAATAGCGAAGAGGAAAGAGGGAAGGGAGGTCGGATGTCGAGAGAGCGGGATCCCCGGAAGCCCGGCGACGAAGCCGTGCGCGCCGACGATCGGGATGATGGGCCGGATCGGCCGGTTCGGCTCGATCTCGTGCTTTGGATCCTCGTCGGCCTGAGCGTGCTGAGCGTGGCCTCCGACTTCTTCTATCACAAGCATGGGGAGTTCGGATTCCAGGAATGGATCGGGTTCGATGCGGTCTACGGGGGGCTGGCCAGCGTGATCATCGTCCTCGGCGCGCGCGGCCTGCGAGCGCTCGTGACTCGCGGCGAGGACTACTATGATTGAGGGACTCGTTCTCGGTGTCCCGCCCGGGGTCCTCCTCGTCCTGGCCGCCGTGCCGACGGTCTGGCTTCCCCGCCGCCTCTCGCAGGCGCTGATGCTCCTGCTGCCGATCGTGGGGCTCGGGCACGTGATCGCCCTTCCCGATCTCCACTCCCAGTCGATGGAAGCCTTCGGCTACGAGCTGCAGATCGTTCGGGTCGACGCCCTCGCTCGGATCTTCGGAGGCGTCTTCCACCTGGCCGCCTTCATGGGCGTGCTCTACGCGCTTCACGTACGGGATCGGCTGCAAGGAGCCGCCGCTCTCGTCTACATGGGAAGCGCCATCGCGGCGGTCTTTGCCGGGGACCTGCTCACGCTCTTCGTCTGGTGGGAGCTGACCGCGATCTCGTCGGTCCTGCTCGTCTGGGCACGGCGGACGGAATCCGCGCGAAGGGCCGGCATGCGCTACCTGCTGATGCAGGTCGCTTCGGGGCTCCTGCTCCTGGCCGGCTCGATCCTCCTCTACCGCGAGCGGGGCACGCTCGCGTTCGGACAGATCGGCGTCGAGTCGGCGGCGGGCTGGCTCCTGCTCGTCGCTTTCGGGATCAAGGCGGCGTTCCCGTTGGTCCACGGCTGGATGAAGGACGCGTATCCCGAGGCCACGGTCACGGGCACGGTCTTTCTCTCCGCCTTCACCACGAAGCTGGCGATCTATGCGCTGGCCCGCGGCTTCGCCGGGTCGGAGATCCTGATCCCGATCGGCGCGACGATGGCGATCTTCCCGATCTTCTTCGCCGTGATCGAGAGCGATCT
>CAYXLY010000562.1:0-2854 GCA_964466005.1 uncultured Spirochaetaceae bacterium
CGGCTCCGGCATCTGAGCGGCATCTGAGCGGCATCTGAGGGGCGGCGGCGGAAGCGAGGCGAGCTCCGGTCCTGGGAGTGGCGCGATGGCTCGCCAAGGCGATCCTGAGGGGGAGACTGCCTCAAGCGCTCCGGCGAGGTGGCCGATGTCGGAGGCAGGCGCCGACGACGATCCGGTGGGCGGGTCGGCCGCCCGGCGCTGGACGAGGGCCGCTCATCCATGCATGTGATCCCCAGGTCGCCGTTGCCCCGAGTCCAGGAGGCGCGAGCCCGCTGGACGACCTCGATCGGAATGCTCTGCCTGATCCTGACCCTGCTGTCGCTCTCCCTCGGCGTTCGAGCGGTCCAGGCGGGCGAGGAGGCGTCGCCCGTGCGGGCCCCGATCGATCCCGTGCGGGTCGAGAGCCCGGACCCCTCTCCCGCTTCTCCCGTCGAGCCTCCGGCCGAGCGGGCCGGGGCCGAGGCCGGGACGGTGGCCGCCGCGCCGACCCGGGCCGAAGGCCGCGTGGTCCCGGCGAGCGACGTCGAGGGCGCCCGACAGCCCGGCGTGGCCGGCATCGAGGTCGCGCCCGGCGTGATCGTCCTGAACACGCGCGGCTTCAACTACGGACCGCCCCCGACCGAGCTCGATCCTGCCGCCCTCCGGGCGGAGGACTTCTGACGGGCTCTCGGCCGGTGCACTCGGTCGCAGGGTCAGGTCGCGTCGCCGTTCGGGAGCGAGCCGTGTGATCCGCGGGGCTCTCTTGCGCCCCCGTGTCGGATGCGATTTGGTCGCCTGCTGACCAGGCCGGCGAGCCGACGACGATCCCTGCATGCGCCCGGCAGGATCGATCGTCCCGCCCGACTCGCGGACGTCCGGCCCGTCGGAAAGGCCCAACCGGATGGAACGCGCAACGATGCGGCGCACGCGGCAGATGACCGGAGGCCTGGCCGCGATCTGGGCCCTGGTCGGGATCGGGCTCTCCGTCTTCGCTCTGGTCTCTCCCACGCCGGGCCCGCATCTGCCCGTCCGAACCTCGCTCGTGGCGGGCGTCGCCGTCGTGCACGCGCTGAGCGAGAGCGCGGCCGAGGCGGGGATCGAGGAGGGGGATCAGCTCCTCAGCGTCGACGGACGCCCGGCGATCGCGGCGATCTGGAAGCCCGAGCTCGAGGTGGGCGTCTCCGCCATCTATCGCTTCCAGAAGCCCGATGGACGGATCGTCCGGGCCTCCCTGGAGCCGGTCCCCGCGGAGGACGTCGAGAAGCCGAGCGACGTGCTCCTCCACCTCGGCCTGCTGCTCGTGAGCTCGCTCTATCTCGCGATCGCCCTGGCCGTCTGGTGGAGTCGGCATGCCACCCGAGAGGCCTGGGCGCTGCTGCTCTACTGCTCGACCATGTCCGTCCTGCTCTCGAGCGCGATCCGCGTCGACGTGATCCCCTGGGCGGCGACGCGTCTGCTGGCCACGCTGCCCTTTCTCGGCGCGACGACCTTCCATCTCTTCACCACGTATCCGATCGAGCCGCGCTGGGTGATGAAGCGGCGGCGCATCCGCCTGATTCCCTATGCGATCGCCTCGCTCCTCTTCGTCGGGGTGATCTCGCAGTCGGCGATGCACATCCCGCCGACCTGGGTGGCCAGCGCCTCGTTCATCTTCGGCATCGGGCTCTCGATCGTCTCGGTCCTCATCCTCGCGCTCGGAAGGCGGCAGGCCCGAGAGGCCGGCATCGGAGACCGGGCCGATCTGATGTTGCTCGCGGGCCTCGTGAGTCTGCTCCCCCTGCTCGTCGCGCTGATCGTCGAGTGGGTGACGCCGACCGCCCTGCCCTGGTATGTCGGCCTCCTGTGGGTCGGCTTCTTCCCGATCGCGGTGGGCTACGGCATGGTCCGAAGGCAGCTCTTCGACGTGCGGATCGCAGCCAAGTCCTCCGCCGCGTACGGCGCGGCGACCCTCGCCATCACCGGCATCTTCGCTTTCATGATCACCTTCGCCGACGAGCTCGTGACGCGCTACGGCGTGAACGTGCGCAGCGTCCAGGTCGTGCTGCTCTTCCTGGCGATCCTGGCCTTCAATCCGCTGCGCGAACGGATGCAGCGCCTGGTCGACGGCTTCTTCGACCGCGACCGCTCGCGCTATCGGCTGGCCGTGCGCGAGATCTCGGAAGCGATGGTCTCGATGCTCTCCCTGCGCGAGATCGGCGATCGGATCCTGGCCGCGCTCACCGACACGATGGGCGTCTCGCGGGCGATGGTGCTGCTCTTCGACGAGGGCGATCGGGTCCTCCGGGTGGAGGCCTGGCGCGGCGACTGGGACCAGGAGGACATCGACATCGAGATCCCCTCGGATCATCCGATCTGGAAGCATCTCTGGATGCGGCGCGAGGAGCTCGCCCGTTCGGACTTCGACGACGAGCCGGAGCCCGAGAAGAGGGAGAGCTGCTGGGACATCTACGACACTCTCGAGATCGAGCTCATCGTCCCGATCCTCTTCGGGGTCGACCTGCTCGGCGTGATCGCCGTCGGACGGAAGCTCTCGGGCGAGCGGCTCGCGGCGGACGATCGACAGCTCCTGCGAACGCTCGCGAACCAGAGCTCGATCGCGATCGAGAACGCCAAGGCCTTCGACGAGATCGCGAAGCTGAACGAGAGCCTGGAGGCCCGGGTCGACGAGAGGACGCGCGAGCTGCAGGAGACCCAGAATCAGCTCATGCAGGCGGAGAAGCTCAAGAGCCTCGGACAGCTGGTCGCCGGTGTGGCCCATGAGCTGAACAACCCGATCGGCTTCGTGCACGCGAACCTCCAGCTCCTCGACGAGTTCATCGAGAAGCTGATCGCGGCCCAGGAGCGGGGCGAGGAGACCGGGCCGACGCGCGAGGCC
>CAYXLY010000563.1:0-2846 GCA_964466005.1 uncultured Spirochaetaceae bacterium
TCTGCTCTCGAACCTCGAGACCGATACCGAGAAGCTCATGCAGATCGTGCTCACGGGTCAGCCGGAGCTCATCCGGAAGCTCTCGAGCCCGAGTCTGCGCCAGCTGCGTCAGCGCATCGCGATCGAGCATCACATGGAGGCGCTCACCCCGGATCAGGTGCATCCCTATCTCGCGCATCGCATCCAGGTCGCGGGAGGGCGCATGGAGGAGATCTTCGAGCCGGACGTGGAGCGGGTCTTCTACTGGTTCTCCCAGGGCTGCCCCCGGCTGATCAGCCTGCTCGCCGACCGGGTCCTGCTCTCGGCCTACTCGAAGCAGATCCGTCCAATCTCGGCCGACTTCGTCGAGCTGAAGGCCAAGTCCATGGGGGCCACGCGGTCGGGCGGGCTCACGGACGAGATCACGCGCTCGTCCAGCTGAAGCCGCGGGCGTCCCCGCCCCTCGGCTTCCCGCCGCGGCCTCCCGTGTCGGGCTCCGGCCGCCGCCCCGACCGCTCCCGGTGATCCCCGGGAGGGCCGCGACGAGGGCCGCGAGGAGCAGGCGCGGGCGCGGGGACACGGGGGCACGGGGGCGGGCGCAGAGAGTCGCCCGAAGCGGTGCGCGTCCCCTCTCCGCCTCTCTAGAAGAGCGTATAGATGAACGGGGCCGCTGCGGTCCCACCGAGCAGTACGAGGAGGCCGAGCCCGAGGATCGCGATCACGATCGGGGCGAGCCACCACTTCTTGTTCTCCTTCAGGAAGTCGGTGAACTCCCCGACGAGGCTGCTGCGATCTCCGCCCGCCTGTACCGCGAAATCGTCCTTGGTCTCGTTCTCGGCCATCTTCGTTCTCCAGGGAGTCTTCGGATCGCCGCCTGGCGGCGTCCGTGTCGGAGGTCTCGAATCGCTCCGCCTCAGAACTGGCGGAAGTAGCTGTCCTTGCCGCGACGCGGCCGCGGATCGCTCCAGTAGCTGGTCGCCTCGCGATCGAATCGCCGATGCATCGGGTCGCGCCCCGTGAGCTTGAAGAAGAGTCCGACCGGCGTGATCAGGACGAAGAAGAGGAAGCCCATGATCAGGTACGAGAGCACGAATCCGATCGGATAGGAGAGCACCGTCAGGCCGAGATAGATGGGCAGATTCGCCTTCGGCGCCACGAGGGAGAAGAGACCTGCCAGGCCCGCCAGCGCGGCGAAGGCTCCAGCCAGCCAGGGGCGCGCCGCGCCCAGGCCGAAGGCGAAGACGAAGACCTCGAGCCAGGCGATCGCCGCCAGAAACGCGAAGCCGACGACGGCGATCCATCCGAACTGTCGCAGCGTCCGTTCGTCCGGACGCCAGTCGATCTCGATCATCTTGCTCATGCCTGGTCCTCTCGCGCTTTCTCTCGCGCCGCGCGCCGCGCTCTTCGGGGCTGCTCGTCCTTCGGGGCTGCTCGCCCCCTGCCCCCGATCGGCTCCGGCCTGACTCCGGCCCGTCGCCGATCGTCCTCGCTCCCTGCCTTCCGGGTCCGGACGGATTCTCGTGGGCTCGCTAGTCCAGCGCGAACTCCGCCAGATAGGCGTCGATGTCGATCTCCTTGGCGTTCGGCTGGTCCTGCTTCAGGAGAACCACGTTCTCGAGCACGAGTGCGTCCATGTTCGTGTGCATGAAGCATCGGAACGCGTCCTCGGGCGTGTTCACGATCGGCTCGCCCCGCACGTTGAAGCTCGTATTGATGACGACCGGACTCCCGGTCTTCTCCTTGAACTTCTGGATGATCTCGTAGAAGCGCCGATGATGCTGCATGTCGATCGTCTGCACGCGCGCCGAGTAGTCGACGTGCGTGATCGCGGGAATCGAGGATCGCACCTGCTTCAGCTTGTCCAGGCCGCGCGCTCCGTCCTCCTCGATCGGGAGCCGCTTCGAATCCTTCACCGGAGCCACCAGCAGCATGTAGGGGCTGTTCTCGTCCGGTCGCATCTCGAAGAACTCGTCGACGTCCTCTCGAAGCACGGCCGGCGCGAAGGGGCGGAAGGACTCGCGGAACTTGATCTTCAGGTTCATCGTGGCCTGCATGTCCCGCGAGCGCGCGTCTCCGAGGATCGATCGCGAGCCGAGGGCGCGTGGGCCGAACTCCGCTCGATCCGAGAAATGCCCGACCACGTGCTCCGTGGCGATCAGCTCGGCGATGTGATCCACGAGCTTCTCGTCGTCCTCGTGATGGCGGTAGACCGCACCGACGGAGTCGAGATAGGCGCGGATCTCGTCGTTCGAGAAGCGCGGACCCAGCAGGGAGCCCATCTGGGCGTCCTGCGGCTGGGGCTCGCGCGGCTCGTCGAGCAGCTCGTGCCAGGTGAAGAGGGCCGCTCCGAGGGCGCCTCCAGCGTCACCGGCGGCCGGCTGGATCCAGACCTGATCGAAGGGGCCTTCGCGCAGGACGCGTCCATTGGCGACGCAGTTGAGCGCCACGCCGCCCGCCATGGTGAGGTTTCGGGCGCCCGTCAGCTCGTGCGCGTAACGCGCGATCCGCAGGACGATCTCCTCGGTCACCGCCTGGATCGAGGCGGCGATGTCCATCTCCCGCTGCGTGATCTCGGTCTCCGCCGTGCGCGGCGGCCCCCCGAAGAGGGAGTCCATCTTGGGCGTCGTCATCACGTCCGTATGGCAATACCCGAAATACGACATGTCCATTCGGAAGGAGCCGTCTTCCTTCAGATCGAGCAGCTTCTCGATCATCAGGTCCTTGTAGATCGGCTCGCCATAGGGCGCGAGGCCCATCAGCTTGTACTCGCCGCTGTTCACGCGGAACCCGGTGAAGTAGGTGAAGGCCGAGTAGAAGAGATCGGAAGAGCGTCGTGTAGGGAAAGAGTGTGTCAGTACGTGTAGATC
>CAYXLY010000564.1:0-2831 GCA_964466005.1 uncultured Spirochaetaceae bacterium
CCGGATGCTCGATTCGCCTTCACAGATCAGCCCGCCTCCCCTCCGCCCTCATGCTCGTGGAGGCCCCCGATCTGCGGTTGCCCCCCCGAGGCGGGTCGACCGACGGGTCCAGGAGTTCCGCGCGCGCGTGCTCGAGGCGGCGGCCTCGCTCTTCGCCGAGCAGGGGGTCGAGGCGACCAAGATCGACGAAATCTGCGAGCTGGCGGACGTCGCCAAGCGCACGCTCTGCAATCATTTTCCGACGAAGGCCGACATCGTCCAGGCGCTCTCGCGCGAGGCCGTGCTGCGCCTCGTCTCCTGGATCGACGACGCGCGGGACTCCGGAAGGAGCAATCGCGAACGGCTGCGGCTGCTCTTCGATCGGCTTCGCGCCGACATGGTCGAGGTCAGCCCCTTCCATCGCGAGTCCGTGGGCGCCTTCTTCCATGTCGCCCACGGCACGCTGGCCGCCGCGGACGGCGAGCAGCGGCTCTCGGTCGCGATGCGCTCCCTGCTCGAGGCCGGGGGGCCGCACGATCTCCCGGTCAACGCCTCGCTCGACACCTTCACGGAGCTGGTGCTCGGCGCCATCTACTCGACGACGCTCGAGTGGATCCATCGCGACGACTACGACCGCGAGGATCGCACGGCCGAGATCGGGGGCTATCTCGTGAGCCTCCTCCCCGAGTCGCCCTCTGCGGCGCACGGAGGAGGTCCGTCTTTCACGTCCGACACGGCCACCTCCGACGCCGCCCATTCCGATGCCGCCACGCCCGACGCGGAGCGCTCTTCGATCGCCCCGGAGCCCGGGGAGTCATGAGCGCTCCGATCGAGCGCGGAGAATCGACGGGGCGCATTCCCCGTCCTGGAGGAGAACCCATGGATCGCTATCTCGTCGTCTCGTCCGATGGACACGCCGGGCTGCATGCCGCCGACTACCGTCCCTACGTCGACCCGAAATACCGCGACGCCTTCGATGCGGCGCTGCCCATCCAGATCGAGGCGACGAAGCGGATGAGCGACTACTTCCTCATCACCGAGATCAACGAGGAGTGGCGTGAGGGACGCGACGCCGAGCTCGCGGGCGCCTGGGATCCGACGGCCCGTGACAAGGTGCTCGACGAAGACGGCGTCGTCGCCGAGGTGCTCTTCCCGGATGGCGTGACCGAGATGAACGCGCCGCCCTTCGGTGCCGGCTTCAGCATGAGTCCGGAGGGTGCCAACGCCGAGCTCATGTGGGCGGGCTGCGACGCGCACAACCGATTCATCACCGAGTTCGTGCAGACGGCGCCCGAGCGGCGCATCGGCCTCGCCTGCATCCCCGTGTACTGGGACGTCGATCTCGCGGTGGAGAAGGCGAAGGAGGCGCGAAGCAATGGGCTCAGCGGCGTCCTGCTTCCGCCGCTGTGGGGCAACTTCCCGGCCTATCACTACCCCCTGTACGATCCCTTCTGGGCGGCCTGCCAGGATCTCGACATGCCCGTCCACTTCCATTCGGGACCTGCGCCGATGGAGCAGTTCTTCGGGCCGATTCCGCCTTCGGAGGGGCAGGAGATCCCGCCCGGGGCCGTCGGCGCCTACCTGATGGAGGTCCATCTGTGGCTGACCCGGCCGCTCACCTTCATGCTCTGGGGGGGCGTCTTCACGCGCTTCCCGAAGCTCAAGGTCGCGATCACGGAGGGAACCTCGGCCTGGGTGCCGGACTACCTCGATCGCCTCGAGTTCCACTATCGGGAGAGTCGCGAGTCGCAGAAGCTCGGAGACTTCCGGGGACATCTCGCCGAGTCGCCCGTCGAGACCTTCCGCAAGAACGTGCGGATCGGCGCATCGTGCATGTCCCGTCGCGAGGCCGAGCTGCGTCACGAGATCGGCGTCCGCAACATGATGTGGGGGAGCGACTATCCCCATCCCGAGGGCAGCTGGCCGGTCACCCGCCAGCAGCAGATCGACGCGCTCCACGGCATTCCGGAAGACGAGCTCGAGGCGATGCTCGGCGGCAACGCGGTCGAGTTCTACGGCCTCGACGTCGAGAAGCTCGCACCCATCGCGGCCCGGATCGGCCCCGAGAAGGGCACCTTCAACGAGACCCAGGAGAACCGAGCATGAAAGTCAGCGTCGATCAGTACTGCATCAACGTGAGCGACCTGCAGCGGAGCGTCGACTTCTACGAGAAGGCCATCGGCCTCGAGATCACGCATCGCGTCGAGGAGAAGGAGTTTCGCGAGGTGATCCTCGCCGGCGAGAGCGGCAACCGCATCCAGCTCGCCTGGCAGCGCAATCAGAAGGGCCCGATCGAGCACGGCAACGGCTTCTGGAAGCTCTATCTGCAGACCGACGACTGCAAGGGCCTCTACCAGCGCTGCATGGATGCCGGCGCCGAGTCGGTCCTGGAGCCGCAGGAGCTCGAGGAGTGGCCCGTCATCGCCGCCTTCGTGAAGGACCCCGACGGATACCTCGTCGAGATCCTCGAGACCCACGGCGAGGCTGCCAAGGTCAGCGGATCGATGGCCTAGCGTCGCGTTCCGGAAGGTCGCCGTCGAGGTCGAGATGCCGAGCTCGTCGCACGGCACGATCGAACGCAGGCGAGCTTCCGGGACAGGGCCCCCCGGTCCGGCCCGAGCCCAGAGCGAGGGCCGGGCCTCGCTCACTCTTCGTGGTGATGGTGATCTTCGTCTTCGGAGGTCGCTTCCGTCTCGTCGGACGTCTCGTCGGACATCTCGTCGGAATGGTGGTGCTCGTGCTCCGACGCGTGTCCGTCCTTCCCGTGATGGTGCTCGTGCTCGTCGGCGTGCAGGTCGTCTTCGTGGTGATGCTCGTGCTCGTTCGCGTGTCCGTCATCGCCGTGATGATGT
>CAYXLY010000565.1:0-2829 GCA_964466005.1 uncultured Spirochaetaceae bacterium
CACGGGTAACTAGTTGCAATCGGAATTACCTCTTCCGATCCGCGCCTCGCTTCGGCTCGTCCGATCGGCCGAGCAGCCGGGGGAAGTCGGCGAATCGTGGGCGTGGGGAGTGGGTCCTTGAAGGACGGAGCCGAAGCCGAAGCCGAAGCCGAAGAGAAGGCGGGGTGCGTGCGTGTGGCGACCGCGCGGGGCGTGATGACCGTGACGCTCGCCGACCTGGAGCATCGGAATGCGCTCGGTCACGAGCTCGTCGCGGGACTGCGCGATGCGATCCGCTCGGCCAACGCCGATCCCGCCGTCCGGGCCATCGTGCTCACCAACGAAGGATCGACCTTCTGCGCCGGGGCGAACCTGAAGGAGAGGTCGAGTGCGCCGGGAGAGGCTTCGGGCTCTGGCGGGATGGTCGAGCTCTTCGAGGAGATCCGGTCGTCCCCGACGCCGGTCGTGGGCCGGATCGACGGACATGCGGTGGGGGGCGGCGTGGGACTGGCCGCCGTCCTCGACGTGTCGATCGCTTCGGAAGACGCGAAGCTCGGGTTCACGGAGGTCCGGCTCGGCGTGATTCCCGCGATGATCTCGGTCGTCTGCCTGCCGAAGATGCGCCCCGGCGAAGCGATGGAGGTCTTCCTGCGCGGCCATCGATTCCCTGCGAGACGTGCGGTCGAGCTCGGCCTGATCAACCGCGCGGTTCCGCGAGCCGAGCTGGATGGCGCGATCGAGGAGGTCCTGACGGATCTCCGAAAGGCCGGTCCCCACGCTCTGGCCCTGGCCAAGCGGCTCGTCTACGAGGTGCCGCGGCTCGCGCCCGAAGATGCGTTCGAATGGACCACGACCCTGTCGAACGAGCTCTTCGCGAGCGACGAGGCCAGGGAGGGAATGGCCGCCTTTCTCGGGAAGCGGGAGCCGAGCTGGGCGAGCACGGACGAGTAGGGCGCCGGAGGGGGCGACGTCGTCGCCTCGAACCGATCCGTCCCGGAGCGCGAATTCTCGCGGATCCGGCGGCCGAAGGAGGGCCGGATGAAGATCGATGCCGGAATCATGGGGACAGCCTCTCTCGCCGAGGTGCCTTCGGCGGCTCGGGAGGTCGAGGCCGGGGGCTTCGACGGCCTCGTGACGGCCGAGATGGCCAACGACCCCTTCCTGCCCCTCCTCCTCGCTGCCGAGCACACGGAACGCGTCGAGCTGATGACTTCGATCGCCGTGGCCTTCGCTCGCAGCCCGATGATCCTCGCGAGCCTCGCGAACGACCTGCAGGCCTTCTCGAAGGGACGCTTCATCCTCGGGCTCGGCTCCCAGATCAAGCCTCACGTCACCAAGCGCTTCAGCATGCCCTGGTCCCGTCCGGCGGCCCGGATGCGGGAGCTCGTCCTGGCGATGCGTGCGATCTGGGACTGCTGGTACGAAGGCGAGGCGCTCGCGTTCAGGGGAGAGTTCTACACCCACACCCTGATGACGCCCATGTTCACGCCGACGAACAACGCGTACGGCCCGCCCCGGGTGATCGTCGCAGCCGTCGGTCCGAAGATGAGCGAGGTCGCGGGCGAGGTCGCGGATGGAATGCTCGTGCACGCATTCACCACGGAGCGCTACCTGCGTCGAGTCAGCCTGCCCGCGATCGAGAAGGGGCTGGCCGTCGCCGGTCGCAGACGGGAGGACTTCGAGATCTGCTACCCCGCATTCATCGTGACGGGGCGCGACGAGCGCGAGTGGGAGGCGATGCGAGGCGCGGTCACCCGACAGATCGGCTTCTACGGATCGACGCCAGCCTACCGAGGCGTGCTCGAATGCCACGGGTGGGGTGATCTGCAGGGAGAGCTGAACGCGCTGTCCAAGCGCGGGGAGTGGGACGCGATGGGAGAGCGGATCACCGACGAGATGCTCGAGACCTTCGCGATCGTGGCCGAGCCGGACGGCGTCGCGAAGGCGCTCTCGGACCGATGGGGTGGTCTGGTCGACCGCGTTCTCTGCAACTTCGAGTTCGCGAACGACTCCGATCGCCGCGCCTACATGGAGACTCTTCGATCGACCTGATCCGGGGGCGGGGGTCGAGCCCCTTCTCGGTCCCTGACGCTCTCCACCGCCTTCTCGCCATTCGCCTTCGAGGTCATCGCCGTGCAGTCCATCGTCGAGGAAACGTCCGAGCAAGCCCTGTTCCGCCAGACCGTTCGCCGATTCGTCGAGGACGAGCTTCGTCCGCGCGCCCGTGAGTTCGATGCGGCCGGCCGGATCGACAAGCGGCTCTTCCAGAAGATGGGCGATCTCGGCATGTTGGGGCTTCGCTATTCCCCCGAGTATGGAGGGGCGGGCCTGGACTGGTCCTATACGGCCGTCATGTACGAGGAGCTCGGACGGGCCGACAACGCCGGCGTCACCATGGGGATCAGCGTCCACACGGACATGGCGACGCCCTCGCTCGCGGAGTTCGGGAGCGAGTCCCTGAAGCAGCGTTTCCTGGTGCCGGCCATCGCCGGCGAGCAGGTGTCCGCGATCGCCGTGACGGAGCCCGACGCCGGATCCGACGTGGCGGGAATCAAGACCCGCGCCGTCCGCGACGGCGACGAGTGGGTGATCAACGGCTCGAAGATCTACATCACGAACGCCGCGACCGCGGATTGGCTCTGCCTGCTGGCGGTGACCGACCCGGATGCCGGTCACGGCGGCTTCTCCCAGATCATCGTCCCGACCGACAGCCCCGGGTTCCGATACGAGCTCCTGGACAAGATCGGCAACTGGGGCTCCGATACGGGTCAGCTCTTCTTCGACGACGTGCGCGTTCCGATCGATCACACGATCGGAGAGATCGGGCGTGGCTTCCACCAACAGATGATG
>CAYXLY010000566.1:0-2828 GCA_964466005.1 uncultured Spirochaetaceae bacterium
CGGAGAGGCCTCCTGCGGCTCGCGGGTCGACTCCGGCCCGGATTCCACGGCGCCGCCTGTCGACGGAGGGGCGGCCGCCGACTCCCCAGCGGCCTCGGCCTCGACTTCGGCCTCGGCAGGAGGCTCCCCGGCCTCTTCCTCCCGTCCCGTCTGCTCCGTCTGCTCGAGGACGCAGAGGACGCTGCCCTCCGAGACCCGGTCGCCCTCGGCCACGCGAAGCTCCGCGACCACGCCGGCCGCGGTGGATGGGATCTCCATCGTGGCCTTCTCGCTCTCGATGCTCACGAGCGGATCGTCGACTTCGACGCGATCGCCCTTCGCGACGAGAATCTCCACGACCTCGACCTCTTCGAAGTCACCGATGTCCGGTACGCGAATCTCGAGTCCGTTCGACAAGGACACACTCCTGCGGTTCGGCTAGCGGTGTCGAGGCCCCGGCCGTTCTCCGTCGATCCCGTACTTGCGCATCGCCTCGGCCACCTGGCTGCGATCGACCGCTCCTTCGTCGGCGAGCGCCGAGAGCGCGCTCACGCAGACGTAGCTGCGGTGGACCTCGAAGAAGCGCCTCAGCTTCTCCCGCCCGTCGCTGCGGCCCCAGCCATCGGTGCCGAGCGTGCGGTACTCGCGCGGCACGTAGGCCCGGATCTGCTCCGCATAGGCCCGCATGTAGTCGGTCACGGCGACGACGGGGCCCGACGTCTTCGCGAGCTGTCGCTCCACGAATCCCAGGCGGCGTTCCTCGACGGGATGCAGGAGGTTCCAGCGATCCACGTCCTGTCCGTCGCGCGCGAGCTCGTTGAAGCTCGTGACGCTCCAGACGTCCGCCGCGACACCGTGATCGTGCTCCAGCATCTCGGCTGCAGCGAGCACCTCGCGCAGGATCGTCCCGCTGCCCAGCAGCTGGACCCGGGCGCCCGTCCCCTGCCCTTCGCGCACCCGGTACATGCCGCGCAGGATCCCCTGCTCCACGCCTTCGGGCATCTTCGGCTGGGGATATTTCTCGTTCATGACCGTCAGGTAGTAGAAGACGTTCTCGCCTTCGCCGAACATCCGGCGCAAGCCGTCCTGGACGATCACGGCGAGCTCGTAGGCGTAGGCCGGGTCGTAGGAGACGCAGCTCGGCACAGTGCTGGCCAGGACGTGGCTGTGGCCGTCCTGGTGCTGCAAGCCTTCTCCCGCCAGCGTCGTCCGACCCGCGGTGCCGCCCAGCAGGAACCCTCGGCATTGCATGTCGCCCGCGGCCCAGGCCAGATCGCCGACGCGCTGGAAGCCGAACATCGAGTAGAAGATGTAGAAGGGGATCATCGCGACCCCATGACTCGAGTAGGACGTGCCTGCGGCGATGAACGAGGCCATCGCGCCGGCCTCGTTGATCCCCTCCTGCAGGATCTGTCCGTCCTTCTCCTCCCGGTAGTAGGCGATCTGATCCGAGTCGACCGGCTCGTAGAGCTGACCGACCGACGAGTAGATGCCCAGCCGCTGGAACATGCCTTCCATGCCGAAGGTCCGGGACTCGTCGGGCACGATCGGCACGACGTGCTTTCCGATCTTCTTGTCCCGGGTGAGCGTCTGGAGGATGCGAACGGCGGCCATCGTCGACGAGATCTCGCGGTCCCCCGTCCCCTTCAGGAGCGACTCGAAGACATCGAGGCCCGGGACCTCGAGCGGCTCACTGTCGGAGCGCCGAGCGGGCAGATAGCCGCCGAGCGCCTGTCGACGCTCGTGCATGTAACGGATCTCGGGGCTGTCCTCGGGCGGCGAGTAGAAGGGCGCCTTGCCGATCTCCTCCTCGGAGATGGGGATGTCGAAGCGGTCCCGAAAGGCTCTCAGCGCCTCCTCCGCCATGTCGTGGACCTGATGCGTGACGTTCTGCCCCTCGCCGGCCTCGCCCGTCCCGTAGCCCTTGACCGTCTTGGCGAGGATCACCGTCGGGGCGCCTTCGTGCGCCACGGCCTCGGCATAGGCCGCGTAGACCTTGTGGGGATCGTGGCCGCCGCGATTGAGGCGCCAGATGTCGTCGTCGCTCATGGTGGCGACCATCTCGCGCAGCTCGGGATACTTCCCGAAGAAATGCTCTCGCGTGTAGGCGCCCCCGCGGACCTGATAGGCCTGGTACTCGCCGTCCACTGCCTCCTCCATGCGCTTGCGGAGGATGCCGTTCTGATCCTTGGCGAGCAGCGGGTCCCAACGGCCGCCCCAGACCACCTTGATCACGTTCCAGCCCGCGCCGCGGAAGGCGGCCTCCAGCTCCTGGATGATCTTGCCGTTCCCGCGAACCGGACCGTCCAGGCGCTGCAGATTGCAGTTGACCACGAAGATCAGGTTGTCGAGCTTCTCGCGTCCCGCCAGGGAGATCGCGCCGAGCGTCTCCGGCTCGTCCGTCTCTCCGTCGCCGAGAAACGCCCAGACCTTCCTGCCCGTCGTCTCGACCATCCCGCGATCGCGCAGGTAGCGCATGAAGCGCGCCTGATAGATGGCCATGAGCGGCCCCAGGCCCATCGAGACGGTCGGGAACTGCCAGAAATCGGGCATCAGTCGGGGATGCGGATACGAGGAGAGCCCGCCGGGATCGACCTCCTGGCGGAAGTTGTGCAGCTGGTCCTCGGTCAGCCTTCCCTCGAGGAAGGCTCGAGCGTAGATCCCGGGCGAAGCGTGACCCTGGATGTAGAGCAGATCGCCTCCATGCTCCTCGTTGGGCGCATGGAAGAAGTGGTTGAAGCCGACGTCGTAGAGGGTCGCCGCCGACGCGAAGCTCGAGATATGGCCACCGAGCGCCGGGTCGACCCGGTTCGCCTGCACCACCATCGCCATGGCGTTCCAGCGGATGA
>CAYXLY010000567.1:0-2825 GCA_964466005.1 uncultured Spirochaetaceae bacterium
GCTCCGGGAGCCTTCCCTTCTTCTCCCGGCCTTCCCTGGGCGGGGACCGGATGCGGCGCGGCTATATCGCCGGTCGCTGGCGGGACGACGCCGCCTGGGCCGCGGCTGCGGAGTATCGCTTCTGGGTGATCCCACGCGGCTTCACCGTCTGGCGACACATCCGGGTCGAGCGCATCGGCGCCGCTCTCTTCTACGAGGTCGGAGCGGTGGCGGAGGACGGGATCGGGTTCTTCCGGGAGCGGGTGCGTCAGAGCTACGGCGTGAGTGGTCGGCTCACGATCGAGCGAGCCGCCGTGTTCCGGGCGGATCTGGGCTTCTCGGAGGAGGGGTTGAACTTCTCGGCCGGCTTCGGTCTCTCCTTCTGACCTCTCTCGACCGCTCCGCCTCGTTCGGCGAGCAGGGCCACCGGGCGCCCTGGCCGTCGCAGCCGGTCGGCTCTCCCGCCGGACGCTCGGAGCCTGCGCCGATCCGGGCTAGTCTGCAGGGAATGGAGCGCGCCGAGATCTCCCGAGAGCTGGAACGCTATGCGACTCGGCATCCCGAGGAGCGCTCGACGATCGACCGGGTCCTCGAGCTGGTCGCGAGGCGGTCGGACTGCTTCTCCCGGGATTGCTTCGCGCCGGGCCATCTCACTGCGTCGGCCTGGATCGTCTCGCGCGAGAGCCGCTCGGTCCTGCTGACGCATCATCGGAAGCTCGACCGCTGGCTCCAGCTCGGGGGGCACGCGGACGGGGAGACCGACCTGCTGGCGGTGGCGCTCCGCGAGGCCCGCGAGGAGTCGGGTCTGGAGGATCTGCGGGTGCTCCCCGCGGAGGGCCGCCTGGAGATCCTCGACGTCGATGTCCACGTGATCCCGGCTCGCGGGCGGGAGCCCGGACACGAGCATCACGATGTCCGATTCCTGCTCGAGGCCTCGGAGCTCCAGCCGATCCGTCGCCAGGAGTCCGAGTCGAAGGCGATGTCCTGGTTTCGGGGAGATCGCCTCGAGGTCGTCCTGGAGGAGGAGAGCCTGGCGCGCATGGCCCGCAAGGCGGCCCATTGGCTGGCCTGCTCTCCCGTCGGACCGAGCTGACGCGCCCCCTTGGATTCCCCAGGGAGGGCATTCTTCTTCCACTCCTGTGTCGCTTCGCGTGCCGAGGTGGACCGCCGAATGCGGTCCGGGGGCGGCTCGCGAACGGCCTGCAGCGGTCCTGGACCTCGCTCAGCCCAGTTCTCCGTCATCGATGGCGCTCGGGAGGAAGCAGAATGAGGGGATAGAGCCTCGGCGCGACTCTTGCAGCGCTCGGGAGGCAGGGGGTGAACCCGGAGGGGTGGAGATCCGAGATGGGACCCTGCGGCGCGATCTCGATTCCCGATGCAGGGCAGGCCGCCCGAGCGGCTCGCCCGGGGCGGAGCCTCAGGCGCTTCGCGTCCCGCGAATCCTCCTCGGCCGGATGTCTGTGCCTCGCTCTGCTGGTCCTCCTGTCGACCGTCGGTGGGCCCGCCATCGGGTGGGCCGGGACGAACGCGCCCGCTGCCATTCCTGCGGTCGCCGAGGCGCCGCCCCCGCCGACCGCGTCCATCGAAGCCCTCACTCTCGTCCCCTCTGCCGCCGACCCGTACGCCCTGCACCGGGAGAGGGGAGCCCCGAGCGTGGACGAATCGCTGGCGGCGGCGGTCGAGGGAGGCTCCGACGCCTCTCTCGAGCGCCCCGATCCCTTCCGCAAGCGCAGCTTCGATCTCTTTCGCACGGAGCGGGAGGTCGAGATCGGCGATCGCGAGATGCGGGTGCGGCTGCGAGTGCGTCCGAAGACGCGGGAGACCGTGTCGGTCGAGCTGCGCTTCTGAGTTCTTCCGACCCGACCGCGGGGAGACGCGTCTCGTCGCCCCGAGGCAGCCGGGCAGAACGGAGAGCGAGAGACCGCGCCCTGCGACGGGGCGGCTATCCTCCGCCGCCATGCAAGATCCCGTCGACGACCTGATCCGCTTCATCGACCGCTCTCCGACCCCCTATCACGCCGTGGCGGAATCCTGCGAGCGTCTGGAGGCCGCCGGCTTCGAGCGCCTGGAGGAGAGTGCGTCCTGGGCTCTCGAGCCGGGCAGCCGATGCTATGTCGAGCGCGCCGGAGGGAGCCTGGCGGCCTTCGAGGTGGGGGAGGAGCCCGCGTCCCGAGCGGGCTTCCGTGTCGTCGGGGCCCACACGGACTCGCCGAATCTCCGCCTCAAGCCCGCACCCGACATGCTGGCCCACGGCTATCGGCAGCTCGCCGTGGAGCCCTACGGCGGAGTGCTGCTCCACACCTGGCTGGACCGCGATCTCTCCCTCGCCGGTCGGGTGACGCTGAGAGCGCAGGGGGAACGGACGACTCGGCTCGTCCGGCTCCGTGATCCGCTGCTGCGGGTGCCGAGCCTGGCGATCCATCTCTACCGCGAGCTGAGCGAGCAGGGGCTCAAGCTGAATGCACAGCAGCATCTGGTCCCGATTCTCGGTCTCGACGAGAGCCGAGGCCTGGTCGAGCTCCTCTGCGACGCGCTGGCGGAGGCCGGAGGGCCTCGTCCGGCGCCGGAAGACCTCCTGGCCTGGGACCTGATGGCGTACGACGTGCAGCCTTCGACCCGGTCGGGGGCGTGCGGCGAGTTCATCCACGCGCCCCGGCTGGACAACCTCGCTTCGAGCCACGCGGGCCTCTCGGCGCTGCTCGAGGCGGGCTCCCGGGGCCCGGGCGGGGCGACGCGCGTGGTCGTCCTCCAGGACCACGAGGAGGTGGGAAGTCGCAGCGCCCAGGGAGCGGGAGGCCCTTTCCTCCTCGAGACCCTCCAGCGCATCGCGACGGTCACCGCGAACG
>CAYXLY010000568.1:0-2824 GCA_964466005.1 uncultured Spirochaetaceae bacterium
TCTCGCGCTCGCGGCAGGAGACGGTCCTCCTGCCGCGAGCGCGAGAGCCAGCGGAGCGCGCTCCGGCTGGCGCCGAGCAGCAGGGTGGTCGCGACGAGGAGGCCGAGCACGAGAACGGGCGAGAGGGCGATCGAGTCGTGAACGAGACAGAGATGCGCATGCTCCCGGTGGGCGGGGCAATGATCTCCCCGTCCCGTCAGGAGGCCCACGGTGCCGGGCGCCACGCAGAGCGCCAGCAGCAGGGTCGGAAGCCCGGCCGGCAGGCCGGCCAGCAGTCCCAGCCATCTCGCGCGCCGGCGCGGGGGCCATGATCGGGTCCGTCGCTCGAAGAGGGGCCAGAGCGCATGGCAGAGCAGCGCGACCCCGGCCGCGCCGGAGAGCCAGAGGGTGGCGACGAGCGCGAAGGGACCGACTCCACTCACGACTCGTCCTCCGAGCCCTCGCCGCGGCGTGCGCGTCGGCGCGCGCGCACGAGTCGCTCGAGCTCGACGAGGCCGGCTGCGTCGACCCGCTCGGCGAAGTCCACGAAGCCCGCCAGCAAGAGACCGGGATCGGCTCCGGGGATCTCCTCCAGGCTCCGAAGCAGCGACTCGCGGACCCAGGCATCCCGCGTGATCGAGGTCCGGTAGACGTAGGCACGGCCGCGGCGCTCGCGCTCGGCCAACCCCTTGCGGACGAGTCGCTCGAGGGTGCTGTGAAGGGTGTTGGGAGAGAGGGCACGGGCTCGACCGATCTCGGCATGGGTCGTCTTGACGTCCACCCAATCCCGATCCCAGAGCCACTCGAGGACCTCGGCCTCGAGGTGACCGAGCCGGACCGACGCCTCGCCTCTCATCGTCCCGTCCCCATGCCGATTCCGCGCGCCGAGCGGCTCCTCGCCATCCTGCGCCCTCGTTTCGAGCCTTCGGATGCTGCCCCGTCGCCTCCATTTGTGCAAGAATCCGGGCGCCCCGGGCGATCGTGTGCGCTCCGGGCGCCCCGGCGTCGGGCCGGTCGGGGAGCGGCAGGCCCGGAATGCGGCCAGCCCGACATGGAGGCTTCGGCGCGTGCGGGGATCGGGCAGAACGGAGTGCGGAGTCCAATGAGCTCGGAGATCCATCCGGACGATCGCTTCCATCCGGCGCCGGACGACGACCCCTACTGGACGGAGACCTGCTGGTTCACCTTCTCCGTTCCGGAGCGCCGGCTCTCGGGCCAGATCTACCCCTTCCTTCGTCCCAATCAACGGGTGACCACCCTCGGCGTCTTCGTCTGGGACGAGACGGGAAGCCAGCTCTTCGACTGTCGTTATGCGAAGAGCCTCGTGCACGTGCCGCTGCCCGTCGACGCGGACCTCTCGGATCTCTCTCTCGACGGAGGACTGCGGATCCGGTGCCTCGAGTCTCTGACGCGGTATGCCGTCAGCTATCTCGATGCGGACGAAGGGCAGCTCGAGATCGCTCTCGAGTTCGAAGCGATCGCGCCTCCGAACCGCCTCGGAGAATCCCATCTGGATCAGCCGGGTCGCTACTCGGGCACGCTCCGCCTCGATGGCGAGTCGATCTCCGTCGACGCCTATGGCTTTCGCGACCGTTCCTGGGGACGGCGCAGCCAGATCGGGGCGACGATCAACGACTCCGGGGCGGCGCGCGGCGGCTATTCCTACGGCACCGCCTCCGAGCGGGACGCCTTCCACGCGATCACGATGGCCTTCGCGAACGACGAGGCGATCCCGATCCACGGCTACCTGATCCGGGACGGGGAGTATGCGAAGCTCGTGCCCGGTCGCGGGCGCCGGACGGTCCTGGAGCGGGCGACCGGGGATGCCCCGACGCGGGTCCGGATCGAGGCCGAGGACGAGCTCGGGCGGAGTCTCGTCGCCGAAGGGCGCTGCTTGAACAAGATCGGACTCCACCTGAACCCGAATCTCTTCACCTGGAACTGCCTGACCGAGTGGAGCTGGGGGGACGGGATCGAGGCCTACGGCGAGGATCACGACAACTGGAGCGCGGCCGCCGCGACGCGCTTCTTCCGGTCCATGAAGGTCTGAAGATGTCCCAGGACGAAGCCGGGATCGCGACCTCGGCCCCGACGGCCGAGGAGGATGCGCTGCGAGCGCCCCTCGCCGAGTGGCTCGCACGCAGGTGGCCCGAGGCGCGACGCATCGAGGTGGGGCCGATCGAGGCGCCTCGCTCGGGGTTCTCCGCCAAGACGGTCTTCGTTCCCGTGCGTCTCGAGCGGGAGGGGCAACGCATCGACGAGAAGCTCGTCCTGCGCCTCGAGAGTCCGGAGCCCGCGATCTATCCTCAGCAGGCTCCCGGTCTCGACGTCGAGATCGAGATCCAATACCGCGCGATGGAGGGGCTGATCGCGACCGGAAAGGTCCCGCTGGCTCCCCTCGTCGGATACGAGTCCGACGCGAGCCTCCTCGGGGCTCCCTTCTTCGTCATGTCCTTCGTGCCGGGGGACGTGATGATCGAGAGCCCTCCCTATACCCAGGAGGGCTTCTTCACGGAGCTCGATCCCGACGGCCGCCGGCAGGTGATCTGCGAGGGACTGCGCGTCCTGGCCGACTTCCACACGATCGATTGGCGGCAGGCCGGCTTCGAGTGGCTCCTGTCGCCGGGGCACGCGCCGACCGTCGGCCGACAGATCGAGCTCTGGGAGGCCTACGCCCGCCGGGAGCTCGGGGAGCGGAGGCATCCCGACCTGGAGCGGGCCTTCGACTGGCTGCGTCGTCACGAGCCTGGGCAGCTCGAGCCCGGGCTCAGCTGGGGCGACTCGAGGCCCGGCAACATCATCTATCGGGACCGCCGTTGCGCCTGCATCACCGACTTCGAGAACA
>CAYXLY010000569.1:0-2822 GCA_964466005.1 uncultured Spirochaetaceae bacterium
GGCGCGAAGCGCGTCGAGGGAGGGGTCGAAATACTCGTCGTGGAGCACGTCGCACAGATGCGCGGTCTCGTCCACGATCCAGGTCAGCGTCTCGTGAAGACCGAGACGACGCACCTCGTCGATGTCCATCTGCAGGATCGAGCCACGAAGCTTCTCCAGCGCCTCCCAGGACGGGCTTCGTCCCTGGGACGCCGCCCCCTCCCGTAGCCGGAGCAGGAGCCCGCGCGCCCGATCGAGATTGTGCAGCACGGAGCGCGGGAAGGTCCGATCGAAGAGCATGAACTGCGCCACGGCGGATCCACTCAGCACGTTCGTCGCACGCTTGAAGAAGGGCTCGTACGCGGAGCAGGAGCGCAGGATGGCCAGCCACTGCGCGGCATCCACGGGTGACTCCTCGGCCTCGCAAGGATCCTGCAGCGCGTGATGGCGGACGTCCAGGATCCGCGCCGTCTGTCCCACCCGCTCGATGGCGCGCCCCAGCTTCATGAAGGTGAACGGATCCTCGTGAAGCATCGTGCTGTAGCAGATGCCGTGGAACATCATGCACTGCGAGCAGAGGCGCTCGTAGAACGCGTCCCGCTCGCGCTCGAAGAGCCGCTTCGCGGACCGGCTGTTCAGCCAGAGCCACGACTCGTTCACCGCCTCCCACATCTCGACGCTCATCACCTCCCGGATCGTCCGGGCATTCTCCCGAACGGCACGGGAGGAGCTGTAGAGGGAGAAGGGATGGCGGTCGTCCCAGACCAGATAGCTCTGGACCACCTCCGAATCCTCGATGCGATCCACGCCGATCCGCTCGAGGAAGTCCCCTTCCTGGCCGACTACCACGATCAGGGGCCGCCAGCGTTCCGAGCCGTCCATGCCCACGTCCAGGCTGAAGCTCGAGGTCACCTCGAGCAGCCGCGACCAGGTATCGACCCGCTCGAGGTAGCGGGAGAGCCAGAAGCAGGAGTCGGCCACGCGAGAGATCATCGGCTCTTCCCCACCACCCAGGTGTCCTTGGATCCCCCGCCCTGGCTGGAGTTGACGACGTAGGATCCCTTGCGCAGCGCGACCCGGGTGAGTCCACCCGGGAGAACCCAGCTCCGATCTCCGGTCAGGATGAAGGGGCGGAGGTCCACGCGTCGGGGCTCGACGCCCTTCGCGGTCCAGGTCGGACAGCTCGAGAGCTCGATCCGGGGCTGGGCGATGTAGTTGCGCGCATTCGCCGCGATCCGCGAAGCGAACTCCCTCCGCTCCCGCTGCGAGGCCGAGGGGCCCATGAGCATTCCGTAGCCGCCCGCCTCGTTGACCGGCTTCACGACGAGCTCGTGGAGATGCTCCAGGACGTAGCGACAGTCCTCGTCGCGCGCGCAGACATAGGTCTCCACCTGCGGAAGGATCGGCTCCTCGCTCAGGTAGAACCGGATCATGTCCGGGACGAAGGGATAGACGCCTTTGTCGTCGGCGACGCCGTTGCCCACCGCATTCACGATCGCGACGTTGCCCGCTGCCCAGGCTCCGATCAGCCCGGGCACGCCGAGCATGCTGTCCTTGCGAAAGACGTCGGGATCCAGGAACTCGTCGTCGACCCGCCGGTAGATCACGTCGATCGGCACCGGGCCGTGGGTCGTCTTGGCATGGACCCGCTCGTCCTCGACGAAGAGGTCGTTGCCCTGGACAAGCTCGCAGCCGATCCGCCGGGCCAGATAGCTGTGCTCGAAGTAGGCCGAGTTGAAGGGCCCCGGAGTCAACACGGCCATTCGCTTCGTGCCGCCTTCGCCGGGCGCCACCGCATTCATCGCCTCGCGCAGCTTGTGCGGATAGCTCTCGACTCCGGCGACCGCCTCGTTCCGGAAGACGGCCGGGTACGTCTTCTTCATGGTCTCACGGTTCTCGAGAACGTAGGAGACGCCCGACGGCACCCGTACGTTGTCCTCGAGCACCGTCAGTCGGCCCTTCGCATCGCGGATCAGGTCGACTCCGGCGATGTGGACCCAGACGTCCTTCGGCGGCCGGATGCCCTCCAGCTCCGGTCGGTAGCCTTTGGAGCCCTCGACGAGAGAGCGGGGAATCACCTTCTCCCGGAGGATCCGCTGGTCCCCGTAGACGTCGGCGAGGAAGAGGTTGAGCGCCCGAATCCGCTGCTCGAGCCCCGCTTCGACGCGCTCCCACTCGGTCGCGGCGATCACGCGAGGAATGAGGTCGAAGGGGAAGATGCGCTCCGTGCTCTCGTTCCCCTCGTAGAGGGTGAACGTGATGCCGCTCCGCAGGAAGGTGGCGTCGGCGAGCCTCTTCAGACGTCGAAAATCCGCGCGCTTCAGACCATCGAGACGCTCGACCACGCCGGCGACGGCCGGATGGGGCTGGCCATCCGGACCGAAGAACTCGTCGTGCGTCCCTTCGAGCTGCCGATAGCCTTCGAAGAGGGTCTTGCTCGGACTCGAAACGATCTGCGCTCGTCCCACCGCTCCAGAATAACGCCATCGTCGCGGAAATCATCGCGTCGAAGTCGACCCGGGGCCGCCCAACCGGGTTTCTTTCAGCTCGCTCGGGCCTCTTCGTGCTCTCTTTGGAGCCGACTCCTCTACCCGGACGGATGGCGCAGGGACCGGATCCCATGCCCCGGGAAACGACGGGCGCCCGCCCTGAAGCCTTCTCCTCCGGGCGGAGGAGCGGACGGGGCGGAGCGGGCGGGAGGGGACGACGGAGCGCGGCTTCCAGCGGGACCCGGATTCGATACGCTTCGCTTCATCGTGTCGCCCCGCTCCACGTCATTCAGCGAACACATCGCCCTCTCCTTCGATGGACAGGCGTCTCCCGCGATCGCGCTCTCGGGAGAG
>CAYXLY010000570.1:0-2822 GCA_964466005.1 uncultured Spirochaetaceae bacterium
AGCCAGCGTCGTAGTCGCTCGGAGGGACGGAGCTTGGGCCCGTCGGCAGGGGAGCGCAGCCCTTCGAGCACCGGAGCAGGACTCAGCCGCACCCAGGTCACGTTCCGGTCCTCTTCGGCCAGGCCGATCGCCTCGGCCAGTCGCTCCGCGCGCATCGGCACGTCCCGGGCCGTCCAGCCGTCGAAGACCGTGGCGATCGATTCCTGACCGCGTTGACCCGTCAGCACGAGCCAGCGCTCCCGGTCCTCCGTCGAGCAGGTCACCCACCAGGACTCCCGCTCTCCCGTGACCGCGCGCGGCGAGGCCTCGACCCGCTCCGCTTCCCAGCCGAGCGTCTCGGCGGCGCCGACCAGCCACTCGTCCCAGTCCTGCTGCTCGCTCGACTTCAGGGCCTCGGCCAGACGGCTCCGGGGCACGTCGACCGGCACGCTGCCGAGGATCCACTCGAGCAGGATCCGCCTCGCTGCCTGCGGCGAAGCCGGGTCCTCGGTCATGAGTCCGCGGCTCTGGATCCACTCGTCGGATGATGGACGCCGAGCTGGACGGAGTCGCGGCCGAAGAAGAGACCGATCGTCCAGTCGAGGGCGATCCGCACGCGGCGCCCGACGCCCGGCATCTTCATCAGATAGACCGTCCGGTAGAGCCACCAGGCGAAGAAGCCGCTGATGCGGAAGCCGAAGACCTCGGCGACGCCGGAGCGGCAGCCGAGGGGCGCGATCGAGCCCTTCGGCCGGTAGACGAAGGGCTCGGGACTCGATCCCCCGATCACTCGGAGGATGTTGTCCGCGGCGGCCCGACCCTCCTGGACGGCGTGCTGCGCGGTCGCCGGGTAGGGGCGACCGTCGGGATCGGGGTTGATGGCGGCATCGCCGACTGCCCAGACGTGCTCCCGGCCCTCGACCTGCAGGGTCGGCTCACAGAGGACGTAGCCGCGCTCGTCGGTCGGCACGTCGAGCTCGTCGATCAATCCGGGAGGCTGGATCCCGGCGGTCCAGAGGCAGGTTCGCGTCGGGATGCGCTCGCCGTCGGAGAGCTCCACGGCGTCGGCGTCGACCCGCCCGACCGTGGTCTCCAGGCGCAGGTCGATGCCGCGGCGGCGAAGCTGCTCCATGGCGTAGTCCGCGAGCCCTCGGTCGACCTGGGGCAGGAGACGCGCCTCCTTCTCGACCAGCGTGACCCGGATCTCGTCGCTCCGGATGTTCTCGTACGCCTGCGACGCCTCGTGGAGAAAGACGTCGAGCTCGCCGGCGACCTCCACGCCGGTATAGGCGCCTCCGACCACGACGAATCGCAGCAGTCGACGCCGCGTCTCGACGTCGCGACTGGTGTCGGCCACCTCCAGCAGCTGGATGGCCCGGTCCCGCAGCCCGACCGCGTCCGCCATCGACTTCATCTGCAGCCCGTGCTCGGCGAGTCCCGGGACCGGAGGCATCAGGGTCACGCTGCCGGGCGTGATGATCACGTGGTCGTAGGGAAGCGAGTGCGTCTCGCCTCCGCGCACGACGGCCTGGACGCGTCGCGCTTCGAGGTCGATGTCGGTCACGTCGGCCATCAGGAAGCGCCCGTGGTCGATCATCCGACGCAGGGGCACGACGGCGTGGCGCGGCTCGAGGCTGCCGGTGCCGGCCTCGACCAGCAGCGGATAGAAGATGAAGTAGTTCGTGCGGTTGACGAGCGTCACGTCCAGCCCGAGCCGCCTCGCGTGCCGAGCCAGCCGCTGCGCCGCGTAGGCTCCGGCGAAGCCTCCGCCGACGATCACGACTCGCTTGCTCTGGGCATCATCCTTCACGAAACGGCCTTCCCGATGGAGTGGGCGATGCCCTGCGCAGGGCCCCCGGATGGAACGGGCCACGGGATCCATCCAGCTCATGCGACCCGATCGACGAACGCGACGCACGCCGGCAGGTGCGATGCAAGCCTGCAGGCCCGGGCGCTCGAGCGAGGAGACTCCGGCATGGGGCCATGCCGGGACGTCGTTGCCCTCGCGTGGCTCGCGTGAGTGCAAGCGAGATGCCGCCGCCGGGCTCGGGGCTGGGAAACCTCGAGCCGCGCGATCGGGGCGGCCTACAGGGGGATTCGAGTCGGGCACGACTCCCCTGAGGTGCCCGGCTTGAACATTGTTCAAACGAGATGCCGTTCAAACGAGATGCCGCGTCGTCTGGGCGACGGTCAGGCTTTCCCTCTCAAGCGCCGGAGGGCGTCGATCGATGTCCCTGCAGGACCTCCCACGTCCGTTCGTGAGCTTCCCTGTCGGGGAACGCGGATCATGCGAAGACGACCCACCGACCGGCCGACCAGGAGTCATCGATGGCGAGATCGAAGGGCACGAATCTGGTCGACATGGTGAAGCTGATGCGGCAGCAGCGGGAGAAGGCCAAGGCGCTTCTTCCCGAGTCGCTTCAGCCCTATCTCGATCAGCGGATCTCGGTCTCCTCGTGGTACCCCGAGCAGGACATGTACGGCCTGATGCGAGCGCTCGAGTCGCTGCTCCCGGTCTCTGGCGAGGCCCTCTATCGCGAGATCGGGATCTTGAACGCCAGGAACCATCTGAGCGGGAGCTATCGACATCTCCTGAGCGAGCTGAGGCTGAAGACCCTCCCGATCCGCGCGGAGGCGCTCTGGAAGAGCCTCCACGATACGGGCGAGCTGAGGGTCGAGATCGAGGGCGAGTGCGCCGGGCGCGCCGTTCTTCGCGGCTACGAGAACCCCGGCCCCGAGATGTGTCTGGTGATCGAGTCCTATCTCGCCGAGGTGCTCCGGATGGCCGGTCTCGAGGGAGTCCAATCGACGTCCGGGCTCTGCGTTCATCGCGGGGATCCGGA
>CAYXLY010000571.1:0-2814 GCA_964466005.1 uncultured Spirochaetaceae bacterium
GTCTCCTGCGGCCCGATCTGATCGGCGACGAGACGGCTCTCCGACTCCACGAGATCCTTCCGGCGGGCGCCTGGAAGGCGATCATCGCCCAGATCATCGAGGCCGCCGACGAGGGGACGCGGAGCTCCGAGGACGATCCGGGCCTCGATCCCTTTGCGATCGAGCCCCACCTCGACGAAGAGGCACGGCTTCGGCTCCGGGAGATCGCCGTCGACGACGCCCCCATCGACTCCGAGCGTCCCGCGGACCAGGTTCTCGAGGATCTGCTCGGCTGGTTCGACGCACGGCGTCTCGCGGCTCGGACCCGCGATCTGAATCGAAGGCTGCGCGATCGACCCGAGGACCACGAGTCGCTGCTCGCCGAGAAGCAGGCCCTGCTCCTCGAGCGCAGATCGCGTCTGCGCAGGACCGGCGAGGCAAGACACGCCGGTCCGAAGGGACCGGGCTCGTGAGGACGTCGATGCGTCGGATCGCGAGGCGATGAGTCGGACTCGAGCGGCAGCGGCGAAGCTGCGCGAATGGAAGTAGAGTTGAAGAGCCCAAGGAGGACCCCCCCATGGCCTCGAACGCGCCCCCGAAACAGGCTGCTGCCCGAACGAACACCGCTTCGAAGGCAAAGCCGATCCCGCTTCCCGCTCCGGAGGATCCGCCGACGACCGCCGCGGAGTCCGGTCGCAGCAAGCCACGAAAGAAGTCGAGCCCTTCGACCCAGGCGGCTGGAAAGAAGGCGACGGCTCGCCCGAGCGCCGACTCCGGCGGGTCCCGGAAGTCCCGACGAGCCGAGGATGGAAAGAGCGCTCGAGAATCGGGTCCGCTGCGGCCGGAAGAGCTGCTCGAGCTCGATTCGATCCAGGCGTTGATCGCGGTCGGTCGATCCAAGGGGGAGGTCGATCGCAACGATCTTCGAAAGGCCTTCGAGGACGGGGCGCTGGGCAAGGCCGATCTCGACGGGGTGCTCTCTCTCTTGCGCGAGAGCTCGATTCCCCTCGCCCGATCGGAGGCGCCCCGGCGAGAGCCGCGTCGCGCCGCGAGCCGCAAGGCGCGGGCGAGCGACGAGACGGCCCCGACCGTGGACCCGGTTCGCGTCTATCTGCGCGAGATGGGCCAGGTCTCGCTGCTCACTCGCGAAGGCGAGGTGGAGATCGCGCAGCGCATCGAGGCCGCCGTCGACACCCATCTCTCGGCGCTCGTCAGCAATGCCTACAGCCTGCGTCGACTCCTCGAGGTCGCGGATCTCGTGCGCGAGGAGCGTCTCGAGCTGAAGAAGGTCGTCGAGGGCATCGACGACGAGAATGCGCCTCCGCTCGAAGAGATCCGCAAGCGCTTCCTGGCGGCGATGACCCGGTTGGGAAGGATCGAGAAGAAGATCTCCCGACGACGGGCCGAGCTCGAATCGGACTCGCTGAAGCAGGCCGATCGCGACGCCTGCCGCGCCGAGATCGCGGCCCAGTACGAGCAGGCCTCGAAGATCCTCCGCAAGCAGCGAATCTGCCGGGACCGCTACGACGAGCTCGATCGGTGTCTTCGAGAGCTCGCCGACAGTCATCGTCTGCTCGGCGAGCGGGAGAGCCAGCTCGCGCGCGGCTTCGGCCTCGACACGGCCGAGCTGAGGATCCTCGTCGAGCAGGCGGGCAAGCGGAGCGCCGGCGGCAAGCAGGCGATCGAGCGTCTGGGCGGCGATCCCGAGAAGATCCAGGAGGTCGCCGAGCAGCTCGTCCAGATCGACCGCTTCCGCTCGCGCCTCGAGGAGGAGTCCGGCCTCGCGATGGACGACGTCGAGCAGGTCCTCGACCTCGTCGACACCGCGGCACAACGCGCTCAGGAGGCGAAGAGCGAGCTGATCGAAGCGAACCTCCGGCTCGTGGTCTCCATCGCCAAGAAGTACACGAATCGCGGTCTCCAGTTCCTGGATCTGATCCAGGAGGGCAACATCGGTCTCATGAAGGCCGTCGACAAGTTCGAGTGGCGCCGCGGCTACAAGTTCTCGACCTATGCGACCTGGTGGATCCGACAGGCGATCACCCGCGCGATCGCCGATCAGGCCCGCACCATCCGGATTCCGGTCCACATGATCGAGACGATCCACAAGCTGGTGCGCGCCACCCGGCAGCTCGTTCAGGTCCTCGGCCGCGAGCCCCAGCCCGAGGAGCTCTCGGAGACCCTCGAGCTGCCGATCGACAAGGTCCGCATGGTCCTGCGCATCGCCAACGACCCGATCAGCCTGGAGACCCCCGTCGGCGAGGAGGACGACAGCCGTCTCGCGGACTTCATCGAGGACCCCAACGCCGTCAATCCCCAGGACGCGGTCATCCAATCGAGTCTCGCGGAGCACACGAAGGAGCTGCTCGCGACGCTGGCTCCCCGCGAGGCAAGGGTCCTGCGGATGCGTTTCGGCATCGGCGAGCGTTCGAACCGCACCCTGGAAGAGGTCGGGCAGGACTTCGACGTGACCCGGGAGCGGATCCGGCAGATCGAGGCGAAGGCCCTCCGGAAGCTGAGGCATCCGAGCCGGAGTCGAGCCCTCAAGGGCTTTCTCGAGAGCTGAGCCTCCGCCACCCCTCGCATCAAGCGCCGAGCGGGAGCGTCCGATAGGACTCTCGCGAGGTGCCCGTGAAGCTGATCGCCTGTCCCGACTGCCATGCCCAGTACGACGTCTCCGCGATGGCGTTGCATGGCCATTTCGATTGTCGCTGCGGGGCGACGCTCGAGGCGACTCCGCCTACGGGCACGGATGCGCCGGTCCAGCGCTGCAGCGCCTGCGGAGCGCTCGCGAAGGAGTCGTCCGAGAGCTGCGACTACTGCGGCTCTGCCATC
>CAYXLY010000572.1:0-2796 GCA_964466005.1 uncultured Spirochaetaceae bacterium
CTCGGCGAGACGCTGGTCCTGCCGGGACTCGCGACCGACGAGGTGACCGGTGCGACCCCCGAGGTGCTCGAACCCGACGAGCCCTGCCGCAGCCGTCCCCTTTCGAGAGCTACGGAGCCTGGGATCTACAACCGAGCGCTTCTCTTCGTTGCCGAGCGCCCCCCCTTCACGCGAGGTCTGGAGGCCGAGCTGACCGCGCTCGGCGAGCACCCGGCAACCCATCTCCGCGAAACCGCGCTAGGCAGCCTGGTCGGCGTTCGAGCGGGTCCCGACGAGGGCACGGTCGATCATGGCACCCACCTGCTCGAGGTTCTGCCGCTCAATCCAGAGCAGAGAAACGCAGTCGAGCGCAGTCTGACAGCCCCCCTCACGGTCATTACCGGACCGCCCGGAACAGGAAAGTCCCAGGTCGTGAGCTCCATCCTGGTGAATGCGGCTCACCGAGGGCAACGCGTTCTCTTCGCGAGCAAGAACAACAAGGCAGTCGACGTCGTCGAAGCTCGCGTGAACGCTCTCGGCCCCCGGCCTCTTCTTCTCCGGCTCGGAGCCAACACCTATCAGGACAAGGTCGTCGATTTTCTCACGAGGATCCTCTCCTCGTCCTTCAGCGAGAAGGGAGAGCTCGGCTACGATGCACAGCTTCGCATTCATGCGAGAATCTCCGAAAGGCTCGAGAAGCTGCATTCGGACGTGGAATCGTACGCCAGGCTCGTATCGGACCTCGGCGAGCGCACCCGACAGCTCGAGCTCGAACGCAGCGTTCGCGGCGCCGACATGCTCGAGAGACTTCGAGATCTCCACGCCGAACGTCTCCAAAGCATCGCCTCCGAGCTCCGGCGAAGATTGATCTCGCTCGACCCATCCCATGGAGGTGTCTTCAAGAAGCTGAGCTCGAAGCTGCTCGGGGCTCGGCGGGCTCGACGGCTCGAAGCCAGAGTCGAGTCCTGGCGCGCGGACCTCGGCGAGCTCGGAGTTCGTCTTCCCTCGGATTTCCGGGGGGACGAGCTCCTGCGCTGGCAGGAGGCGGCCGACGAGATCGAGGACCTGGTCGGCATTCAGCACCTTCAGCGAGAGCAGGAGCGGGACACAGCCCGCTTGTCCTCGAACGGCTCGCTCGAGGACCTCTCGAAGCTGGAGATCGAGCTGTCGGAGCAGATCGAAGATGCCTCCGAGAATCTCTGGCGACTCTGGCTCGTCCGGCAGCCGGCCAGGCTCACGCCCGATCAGCGCAGACGCGTCGGCGAGTACGCATCGACGCTCCGGGCCCTGAGGGAGCAGAGTCGGGAGTCGCGCCGCCGTGTCTCGGCGTTCGACAAGAAATGCGCCGAGCTATTGCCGCAGATCAGCGAAGTCCTGCCCTGCTGGGCCGTGACGTCGCTCTCCGTCCACCGACGCGTTCCGTTGCATCCCGGGTTCTTCGATCTCGTCGTGATCGATGAAGCGAGCCAGTGCGACATCGCGTCGATCGTCCCGTTGCTGTACCGCGCGCGGCGTGCGGTGATCATCGGTGATCCCCAGCAGCTGCGTCATATCTCCGCCTTGCGTCAGGACCAGAATGGCCGCCTGCTGGAGAAACATGGTCTTGCTGGCGAGCACATGATCTGGGACTACGTGAACAGCTCGTTCTACGACCTCGGGGCGCCGATGGCGGCTGCCAGAGACGTAGTCGATCTACGCGAACACCACAGATCCCACCCCGACATCATCGAGTTCTCGAACCAGACGTTCTACGAGGGCAAGCTCCGGGTCGCGACTCGCTATGGCAAGCTGAGGTCCACTCGCGGCGAGGCGGCAGTCCGCTGGGTGCAGGTCTCGGGCCGCGTCGAGCGGGGCGCCCCGGGTGGTTCTCGAAATCGCGAGGAGGCCGAGGCCGTCGAGCGCGAGCTACGGAGACTCCTGGGCGAGCAGACGTACGACGGGACGGTCGGCGTCATCAGCCCCTTCCGCGCCCAGGCGAATCTCATCCGCGAGAGGGTGACCTCGGATCCAGACCTCGCTCCGCTCATTCCCGCGTCCGAGCTGCTCGTCGACACCGTCCACCGCTTCCAGGGCGACGAGCGCGACGTGATGATCTTCTCGCCCGTGGTCGGCGAGGGGATTCGGGAAGGCAGCCTCCACTTTCTGCGTCGTTCGCCCAATCTATTCAACGTCGCAATCACCCGCGCACGTTCGGCGCTGATCGTGATCGGAGACAAGGCCGCCGCGGAATCGTGTGGAGTGGACTACCTCGCGGCCTTCGCGCGCTACGTCACGGACCTCTCCGTGACCGAGGAGCGCAAGATCAGCTCGGCGGAAGTCGGCGGGCCCGAGTATCCCTCCGTCGCACGCCCGGAGCTCGTATCCGACTGGGAGCGACGATTCTACACCCGGATGTACGAGTCCGGGCTGCGGCCCATTCCTCAGTACGACGTCGAGAAATACACGCTGGACTTCGCCCTGATCGACGGCGAGCGCCGTCTCGACATCGAGGTGGACGGTGAACACCATCGGGACTGGACGGGCGACCTATGTCGTCGGGACATCATGCGGAATCAGCGGATGATGGAGCTCGGTTGGGACGTCTTGCGATTCTGGGTCCATGAGCTCGATGCGGACATGGATGGGTGTGTGAAGCGGGTCGAGGAATGGGAGGCGGGGTCGGATCGGGGCTGAGCTTCGGCGGGGTGTTCGGCGTGGAGGAGCTGCGAGCTTCAGGAGCGGGGGTTGGCGAGACTGGCAGAGGCCGGCGGGGAACGAGGTCGCGCTTTGCCTCGTGCGTCTCATTCGGGACGAATCCCGACGGCCAAGCCGTCTCCG
>CAYXLY010000573.1:0-2792 GCA_964466005.1 uncultured Spirochaetaceae bacterium
ACCCGCGGACATCGTCCCGGACGGCGATCGGCCGGCCGGATCCGGGGCCTCAGGGCCTTCGATCCGGATCCAGTCGTGCCCACTCCGCGTGCAGGAACCCGAGGGTCGCGCGCTCGTCCTCCACGATCGTCTCGAGCAGGGCGCGCGTCTCGTGGTCCGGCCCCAGCCGCTCGGCCATCTCGCAGAGGGGGGCGAGCGCCGCATCGATGTCCGGGTACCTCGATACGAGCTCCCGAAGCTTCTCTTCGTCGCGAAGGGCCCGGGACCCGAAGAGCTCGACCGTCTCCGGGTCCAGATGCTCGGAGACGCCCTCTCGAGGCCCTCCCCCCAGCGCGAGGATGCGGTCTTGCAGGAGTCGGGCGTGGATCGACTCCCGCATCCGGATCGTCCGCAAGCCGCCCCGCAAGCGGTCGTCCTGGCAGCTCTCGATCCAGGCCGCGAAGGCCTTCTCGCCCGCCGACTCGAGCAGACGGTAGTCCTCGAGGAAGGTGAGGACCTCCCAGAGCGGCTCATCGCCCTGCTGGGTCAGGCTCCGGGACATGAGCGACGAGAGTCGCGAGACCTCGTTTCGCAGCGCCCTCTGCTCCCGAGCGAGATCGTGGACGGATTCCTGGATCTCCGCCAGGAGCTTCTTCCGCTCCTTCTTGTCCTTCTTCTCGTGCTTCTCGTCCTTGTGCCCACCCATGGAGATCTCCTCGAGGCCTTCCTGCTCGGATCCCGCTCTCCGATCGAGCCGTAGATGAAGGCGGTGCAGGAAGCCTGCCGTCTTCATTATCGACGTCCGGTGACGCTCGCGAAAGCCCGGCCTCACGATCGAGCCTCCCCGCGTGCGAGCGGGGTCTCGCAGCGGGGCGGGGACTCCGCGGCCCGCGAGAGGCATTTGCGTCGCGAAGGCGGCTCGTTCGAACGCCGAAACGATGGCGTCCCGTGCAGGATGGAAACGATCGGGGGAGGGATTGGCGAAGCCTCGACTCCTCCGCTGACAGGGCTCGAGAGCCTCTTCATCCTGCCCACACGCGGGCTGGAGGCGGGCACGAGGGCCCGAAGCTCCGAGCTCTCGGGGCGGTCTCGAGGCCGCAGGGGGGGCGAACGGTGCAGATCAAGGACCTGCTGTTCCAGCAGGCGTTCTCGCGGATCTTCGTCTACAACATCCTCTTCGAGGACACGGAGGTCGACGAGCGCTTCTTCGGCGTCGACGAGGGCTCGCAGGTCTTCTGCGTGTCGGGCGCCGGCTGCGGAGTGGCCGGCATGCTGGCGCGGAATCCCGAGCGGATCGACGCCGTCGACATCAATCCCCACCACCTGGCCATCACGGCCTTGAAGGTCCAGGCGGCGCTCCTCTGCCGTCCGTACTCGGAGTTCTACGATCTCTTCGGGCGCGGATGGCTGCCCGATCCGAGTCCCACCCTCGCGAAGCTCTCGACCGAGCTTCCGGCCTGGATCCGACGCTACTGGCACGACCACCCTCATCTCTTCCAGCGAAGCCTCTATGGCGAAGGCCTCACGTCTCGGCTGGTCCGTGCACTGAGAGGACGGAGCGGGATCGATGCCGACTGGCTGCGGGGGCTGATCGACCAGCCCATCGAGGTCCGTCAGGCCGCGATCGAGGAACGGATCGGACCCGTGCTGCAGGATCGTTGGGTGCGCTGGGTCTCGAGCTCGCCGCTCCAGCTGCTGGCCCTGGGAGTCAACTTCCGGCAGAGCGAGCGGATCCAGGCGACCGAGCGGCTAGGGCTCGCGGACTTCTACCTGCAGTACATCAAGCGTCTGGCAGCGACGGACCTGCGGACGAACTGGTTCGCCTGGTACTTCGTGACCGGCCAGTTCCATCACGACGAGCCGGGCGGCGTACCGCCCTATCTCCGCCGCGAGCACTACGAGCGGAGCCAGAAGGCCCGCACACGAGTCCGCTACCGACGGGGGAGCCTCTTCGACGCCCTGCGCGAGGCGCCGGCGCAGGCATGGACGCACTACTCGCTCCTCGATGCGCCCGATTGGCTCGATCGCGACGGCGAGCAGCGCCTGCTCGAAGAGATCTGTCGGACGGGTCGCCCCGGCGCGATCGTGCTCCACCGGACCGTCGAGGAGGGCTCGATGTTCGAACGCAATCCGGAGGGGCGTCGATTCGAGGAGATGGTCGACGAGACGGCGCAGGCTTCCGCGCTGGATCGAACCCGGCAATACCGACGAGTCCATTTCCACCGCCTGGTCGGTTGACGGATCCGGTGATCGGGAGGGGGCAGGAGATGGAGGTCGATCGGACGGCTCATCGTGACTTCCTCAATCGCTATTACGGGTGGTCGCGCGGGATCTACGACTGGACCCGGCGCCCCTATCTCCTGGGCAGGGACGCGGCGCTCGAGGCACTGGCCCGAGAGGAGTGGGGATCCCTGGTGGAGGTCGGTCCGGGGACGGGAAGGAATCTCGAGATCCTCCACCGGCGACGTCCAGAGGCGAGGATCGGCGGGATCGATGCCAGCGACGCCATGCTCGAGGTCGCGCGAGCGCGTTGCCCATGGGCTGCGCTGCGTCGGGGCTTCGCAGAGGAGGCCGACTACGAGGCGGTCCTGGGAGGCCCTCCGGAACGCATCCTCTTCTCCTACTGCCTCTCGATGGTGCAGGACCCGGCCGCGGCGCTCTCCCGGGCGCGAAGCGCGCTGGCACCGAGCGGCCGCCTGGTGGTCGTCGACTTCGCCGATGGCGCCGGGATGCCCGCTCTCCTGCGTCGGGGCCTGGGCCTCTGGCTGCGCCGCTTCCATGTCGAGAGGCTCGACCCGATCCTGCTCCAGGCG
>CAYXLY010000574.1:0-2788 GCA_964466005.1 uncultured Spirochaetaceae bacterium
CCTCGGTTCCTGCGTCCTCGGTCTCCGCGTCGCCTGCCTCCTCGCCCTGCTCCGAGGCGCGCTTCGCCTCGGCCACCGCCTCGCGGTCGGCCACGAGGATCATCGACATGAAGCGCCCCTCCATCCGAGGCGCGCTCTCGAGCTTCGCGATCGGCCCGAGCTGCTTCAGCACCTCGTCGAGCTGCTCGCGCCCACGATAGGTGTGGACCATCTCGCGGCCCCGGAACATGACCGTGACCTTGACCTTGTCGCCCTCCATCAGGAACTTGCGGGCGTTGTTGAGCTTGAAGTTCAGGTCGTGCTGGTCGGTCCCCGGGCGGAGCTTCACCTCCTTCAGGGAGGCGGAGTGGGACTTCTTGCTGGCCGCCTTCTTCTTCTGCTCGTACTTGTACTTGCCGTAGTCCATGATCCGGCAGACGGGCGGACGAGAGTTCGCCGCCACCTCGACCAGATCGAGACCGCCCTCTCGCGCGATGGCGATCGCGTCTTCGGGGGGCATCACGCCGAGCTGCTCGCCGTCGGCCCCGATGACGCGGACCTCACGGACTCGAATTCGTTCGTTGACCCGTGTCGTGTCGCGCTCGGGCGATACGATGCGGAACTTGGATCGGGCAGGTATCTGACTTTCCTCCTCAGGCCAACGGAGTCGCGCGACGTTCGGCATTCGCGTCCCGGAGCTGCTCGACGAGCACTCCCACCGACATCGCATCCATTGCCTGCTTCGATTTTCGCAGCCGCGGCGAGACGGTTCCCTCCGCGACCTCCTCGTCTCCGATCACCAGGGTGAGCGGGATCTTCTGCTTCTCGGCATCCCGGATCCGGAATCCCAGAGTCTCGCTCCGATCGTCCACTTCCGCACGTACCTTCACGGCGGCGAGCGCCTCGGCGATCTCGTGGGCGCGCGAGGCGTGGCGATCGGCGATCGGGAGCAGCACCACCTGCAGCGGCGACAGCCAGAACGGGAAATCCCCTCCCGTATGCTCGATGTAGATGCCGATGAAGCGCTCCAGGGACCCGAGAACGGCCCTGTGGAGCATCGCGGGCTGATGAGGGCTCCGTCCCGGCCGACGTAGCGCAGTCCGAAGCGCTCGGGCATCGCCATGTCGATCTGGATCGTCGCCAGGGTCCACGCCCGCCCCAGGACGTCCTTGAAGTCCGCCTCGACCTTGGGGGCATAGAAGGCGGCCTCGCCCTGCTTCACGTGACACTCGAACCCCGCTCGCTCCACGGCGTCGATCAGGGCCCGCTCCGCGACGTCCCAGTCGGCCGGCGCCCCCAGGAAGGTCTCGGGTCGGGTCGAGACCGACATCTCGACGCCTTCGACGCCCAGCTTCTCGTAGACCTCGGCCGTCATCCGGAAGAAGCCGTCGATCTCCTGCGGGACCTGCTCCGGCTCGCAGTAGATATGGGCGTCGTCCTGGGCGAACGCGCGGACCCGCGTGATGCCGTTCAGGGTCCCGCTCCGCTCGTTGCGGTGGAGGCGCGAGAACTCCGCCCAACGCACGGGCAGCTCCCGATAGCTGCGCCTGCCGGTCGCGAAGAGATGGCAGTGGCCCGGACAGTTCATGGCCTTGATGCCGAGCTCCTCGCCCTCGTCGGAGCCCTCGAACCAGTACATGTCCTCGTGAAACTTGTCGTAATGGCCCGAGGTCTGGAAGAGCTCCGCCCGGAAGAGCTGCGGCGTGAGCACCTCCCGGTAGCCGTATTTGGGATAGAGATCCTGGATGAATCGGATCAGCTCGTTGTAGAGCGCCATGCCCTTGGGCAGGTAGAACGGCGAGCCCGGGGCGAGCGAGTCGAGATGGAAGAGCCCCAGCTCGGCGCCGACCCGGCGGTGGTCCCGCTTCCGGGCCTCCTCCAGCCGCGCCAGGTGCGACTTCAGCTCCTTCTTCGAGGCGAAGGCCGTCCCGTATATGCGCTGGAGCTTCGGCCCGCTCTCGTCGCCTCGGAAGTAGGTCCCGGAGGACTCGAGAAGCTTCACCGCGCCGATCTGCCCGGTGTCGCGGACATGCGGGCCTCGACAGAGGTCGACGAAGTCCCCGTGGCGGAAGACCGTGATCTCCTCGCCTTCGGGAATGTCCTCGAGACGGGAGAGCTTCAGCTCCTCGCCCAGGGAGCGGAAGAGCGCGGCGGCCGCATCTCGATCGAGCACCTCGCGCTCGAAGGCCGCGCCCTCGGCGAGGATCGAGTTCATCTCCTTCTCGATCCGCTCGATGTCCTCGGGCGTGAAGGGCTCCTCGACGAGGAAGTCGTACTGGAACTTCTCGGAGTGATCGCTGCGACCGGCGTCCACCTGCGCCTCGGGGAAGAGACGCTTCACCGCGTCGGCCATGACGTGCTCCGCAGAGTGGCGGATCACCTCGCCTCCCAGCGGATCTCTCGTCGTCACGATCTCGAGCGACACGTCCCGGCCCAGAGGCCGACGGAGATCGACCAGCCGGCCCTCGATCCGCCCGGCGAGCGCCGCCTTGGCGAGCCCGGGGCCGATCGCCTCGGCCACCTCGAGCACGGAGGTCCCCGCCTCGAAGGAGAGCGTCTTGCCATCGGGGAGCGTGACGGTGATCGAGTCGCTCATCCCCGTGCGGTCCCGAAGCCGACCGCCCCATCCGCCGCCCGAGCACGCGCTCGAACGCCCCACACGCCCACCGTGCGCAGACGCAGTCCTCCCGGTACGCCGCAGACTCGCGACGCGCGAGGACGCGACGTCCGCGGCCCGCTCTGGGATCCCCGCAGACGTCCGGGGGTCGCGACGAGCCGGGCGAACGGTCCGAATGGTCCGGCGAATAGA
>CAYXLY010000575.1:0-2775 GCA_964466005.1 uncultured Spirochaetaceae bacterium
GGCTCTTCGACGCGCTACTAGATTCGCGCGATGGCCCACAGCGCGCGTACCCTGGCCGAGGTCGGCGAGTCGGCCCTGATCGAGCGCATCGCCCGCCGGGCGGGCAGCCCGGCAGGCCGCGACTGGCCGCTCTCGATCGGAGACGATGCGGCGATCCTGCGCCCTCGCGCGGGTCAGGATCTCGTCCTCTCGGTCGACGTCGTCGTCGAGGACGTCCACTTCCGCTTCGAGCGGGAGACGCCACGCGGGATCGGCCGCCGGGCACTGGTCGTGAACCTCTCGGACCTCGCCGCCATGGGGGCCGCGCCGGTGGGCTGCCTGCTGAGCCTGACGGCCCCGCGATCGCTCCCGCTCACCGTCTTCGATGGACTGATCGAGGGCGTGGTCGAGGAGGCACGCCGGCATGCCTGCCCGCTGGTCGGAGGCAACCTCTCGGCTGCCTCCGTCGTGAGCCTGGCCCTGACCGTCGTCGGTCGCGTCGAGCGCGGTCGCGCGCTCCGTCGGGGCCGCGTGCGTGCCGGCGATCGCTTGTTCGTGACCGGCCTGCTCGGCGTCGGGGCGCTCGCGCGGCTGCGCGCCGACCGGACGGGAAGCTCCTTGCGTCATGTGCCGACGCCTCGTCTCGAGGCCGGCCGCGCGCTCGTGCGGCGCCGTGCGACGGGCTGCGTCGACCTCTCCGACGGATTGGCGACGGATCTCGTCCATCTCCTCGAGGGCACCGGTCTCGGCGCCGAGATCGAGCCCGGCGCCCTGCCGCGCCCGAAGGGCTTCGATCGGGCCTGCCGGAGGCTGGACGTAGATCCGATGGAGCTGCTCTGTGCGGGCGGCGAGGACTACGAGCTCCTCTTCGCCCTCGCGGGCTCGGCGCGCGAGACGCCGGGTGGGCTCTCGCAGCGCCTCGGGCTGCCGGTCCACGAGATCGGCGAGGTCGTCTCCCGGCCGGGCCTGCACGGACTTCCGGTCGCTCCCACGCCGCATCATTTCTAGTGACCCGTTCCCGAAGTTCGCCTGGGGGGCCTCCTCAAGGTGGCCCGGAGGCGATCCGATAGGCCTGTCGTGCGACTCTCGCTGACGGTCAAATTCGTGATCGGCGCGCTCCTGGTAGCGGGGGCGACCTCCTTCGTGCCCGACCTGGCGCGGGAGCTGGGCATCGAGTTCTCGACCTGGGGCACGTTCTTCGTGGCGCTGGGCGTGGGCGGGGGCATCGGCTTCTTTTTGTCCCGGATGCTGGGCGTGAAGTTCGACGAGCTGCGCAGCGCGACCCACCGGATCCGCGAAGGAGATCTCCGGGTCGAGATCCGGACCCGATCGGACTCGGCCTTCGCCGACGAGGTCGACGACCTGGCGGCCAGCCTGGCGGGCATGCTCGAGCGCCTGCGCGCGCTGGTCGCGCGCGTCCAGTCGACGGCGCACTCCGTGTCCGCCTCCTCCTCGGGGCTCGAGAACGCGCTGGACAGCCTTCGACGCAGCAGCGAGGCGATCTCGAGCACGGTCGCCACGCTCGCGAGCGGCGTCGATCAGGAGCAGGAGCTGCTCGGCCAGGCCTCCCACCAGATGAGTCAGATCTCGACCGAGATCGACCTCAACGCCGGTCGCGCCCGGGAGGCCTTCGGCTTCGCGGCCGAGGCCAACCAGAAGGCGGGCACCGGCGTCGAGGTCGCTCGGCTGGCCATCGAGAAGATGAAGGCGGTCTTCGAGCGCGTGGAGGGGACGGGCGACAAGGTCTTCGAGCTCGAGGCCAAGACCCGTCACGTCCATCAGATCACCGAGATCATCACGAGCGTCGCCCATCGCACGAACCTGCTCTCGCTCAACGCGTCGATCGAGGCCGCGCGGGCAGGCGAGGCGGGTCGCGGCTTCTCCGTCGTGGCCGACGAGATCCGCAAGCTCTCGGAGAGCGCCGGCCGCAGCGCCGACGAGATCAGCCAGCTGATGCACGAGATCCAGGCCGACACGGCCATGGTCGCCGATGAGATGCGTCAGTCGAGCCAGGTGATCGGGGAGGGGCGCGAGGACGTGAACACGATCGCCGGCGCGCTGGGCCAGATCAGCACCGCGGTCTCCGAGGCCGCCCAAAGGGCCGAGGAGATCTTCCATGGCGCCGACAGCCACTCGTTGAATGCCCAGGCCATGGTCTCCTCGATCGACGACATCGCGAAGGTGGCCGGGGGCAATGGCCGCAGCATCACCGAGTTCAACGAGACCGTGCGGGGGCAGCTGCAGACGCTGGACGACATCTTCCTCGCGGCGGAGGCCCTGGCCGGGCTGGCCAGCGAGCTCGATCGCTCCCTCACGATCTTCCGGACCGAAGGCGTGGTCGTCGAGTCCGGCTCGACGTCCGATCCCGTCGAGGCTTCTGGCGCCTCGGAGACCGGTGCGGCGGGAGCGTCCGAGTGAGCGGCGACGCGCGAGGAGAGCCCGCGCCGGTCCTCGAGGAGGCGGATCGACTCCTCACCTTCGTCTTCGAGGACGTCCGGTACGGGCTGCCCATCGCCTGGGTGGTCGAGGTGGCCGAACGCGACCGCATCAGGAACGCGCCGTTCGACCGGTATGTCGAGGGGCTGACTTCCGGTGATGCGAAAAAGCTGGAGGCGATTTCTCCGGCGGCGAAGCGGGGGTTGGAGCTGTTCATCGGGGAGGCTGGATGCGTCAACTGCCACACCGGGCCGGCCTTTACCGACCGGGCGTTTCACAACCTCGGGCTCGGCCCGCGGCCGTGGCTGCAGCGGGGTGACGAGGGCCGATGGAAGGGTGTAAAGGCGGTCAAGCAGAGCG
>CAYXLY010000576.1:0-2766 GCA_964466005.1 uncultured Spirochaetaceae bacterium
CTCAATGGCGCGGTGGCGCACGTCTATGCGAGCGCCGTCTACCAGACGCTGCTCTTCATGGCGATGGGGGCCGTCCTCTTGCGCGCTGGAACCGTCGAGAGCTCGGAGCTCGGTGGCCTCTACAAGTCGATGCCCTGGACGACCGGTTTCTGCGTCGTGGGCGCGGCCTCGATCTCCGCGTTTCCGATGACGAGCGGCTTCGTGACGAAGTCGATGATCCTGTCGGCGGCCGGCCATGGGCACGAGCCGCTGCTGTTCCTGGCGCTCCTCTTCGCGTCGGCCGGCGCTCTCTATCATTCCGGGATCAAGGTCCCGTTCTTCGCGTTCTTCGGTCCCGATCGGGGAGTCCGGGTGAAGGAGGCGCCCTGGAACATGCTGGCCGCGATGGGGATCGCATCCTTTCTCTCGATCGGCCTCGGGATCTTCCCGGGCTCGCTCTACCGCATGTTGCCCCATCCGGTCGACTACGAGCCCTATACCCCGACCCATGTGATGACCGTTCTCCAGCTCCTCCTCTTCTCGGCCCTGGCCTTCGTCGGCCTGATGAAGGCCGGCCTGTATCCGAAGGAGCGCAGGAGCACGGTCCTCGACGTGGACTGGACCTATCGACGACTGCTTCCGCGTCTCTGGAGGCTCTTCGGCGAGCAGGGATCGAGCTTGCAGGATCGGCTCCTCGGAGTCGCGAAGGGAATGCGCCGCTCCCTGCTCGACGTGGGAGAGGCTCATCTCAGCCCCTGGACGCGATTCGGCGAGCCATGGCCGACCGGTGCGACGGCGATGTGGGCGGCTCTGCTGCTTCTGGCGTATCTCTATCTCGCCTACTGATTCGGTCGAGGCGGCTTCGGGGCGACCCGTCGGAGGCGCCCGGTACATCCGAGCCCACGGAGGGTCACGCGAGGCACCGACGCGAGCTACCCTCGCGGATCCCGGCCTCCGAGGCGAGGCCGACCAGGGGGCTGCCCGACGATGCCGGATCTGCTGTACGAGAAGCGCGATCATGTCGCCGTCCTGACGTTCAACCGACCGGAGCGCCGCAACGCGCTGACGCCCGAGGCCATCCTGCTGCTCGCTGAAGCATGGCGAGACTTTCGTGACGACGATGTGCTGCGGGTCGCGATTCTCACCGGAGCGGGTGACCAGGCCTTCTGCGCCGGCGGCGATCTCGCGCGGCTGATGCCGCTCTTCACGGGTGCGAGACAGGCGGAGGACGAGTGGGATCGGCGCTTGATGTCGAATCTGGCCGAGTCGATGTCGACTGCCCTGTTGAGACCCTTCGAGCTCTACAAGCCGATCGTGGCGGCGATCAACGGGGTCGCGGTCGCGGGCGGGACCGAGATCCTGCAGTCGACGGACATCCGGATCGCTTCGAGGACGGCGACCTTCGGCCTCTCGGAGGCGCAGCGGGGCCTCGTGCCCGGCGGCGGCTCGATGGTCCGGCTTCCGAGACAGGTTCCCTATTGCAAGGCCATGGAGATCCTGCTGCTGGGGGATCGGATCTCCGCGCAAGAGGCCCATCGGATCGGATTCGTGAACGAGGTCGTCGAGCCGGAGGCCTTGATGTCGCGGGCCTTCGCGGTGGCGGACCGCCTGGCGCGGAACGCCCCCCTCGCGCTTCGCGCGATCAAGGAGACGGTGATCCGAACGAGCGGGCTTCCTCTCGAGGAGGCCTACGGCGTCGAGCACCGGCTGTCCGCGGGCGTCGTGAGCTCGGCGGATGCTCGCGAGGGCCCCCGGGCCTTCATGGAGAAGCGGGAGCCGGTCTGGAAGGGTCGATGACCGGATCGCCCTCGGTCGCTCCTCGGAAGCGTGTGGCTTCGCGCGCGTCGCGGATGAATCCGACTCAGGTCAGGGCGCCCGTCGCCGCGATCTCGGAGATCTCCTCCTCGGAGTAGCCGAGGATGTCCCGCATGACCTCGAAGGTGTGTTCGCCGATCAGGGGGCCGGCTCGGGTGGGCCGGGAGGGGGTGTCCGAGAAGATCGTCACCGCGCCGTCGAAGGTGCTGCGGCCGAAGCCGCCATGCTCGAGCTCGATGAAGAAGCCCCGGTCCGCGAGCTGGGCGTCGGAGTGGAAGTCGGTCGCACGGAGCACGCCATAGGCCGGGACGCCCGCCTCTCGAAGTCGTTCGGGCGCCTCGTGGAAGGATTCGCGCAAGCACCAGTCGGCCAGGACCGCGTGGATCTCGGCCTGCTTCGAGAGACGGTCGGGGAGGGCGTCGAGCGTCTCGCCCCCGCAGCGCGCGAGAGCCGGCACGATCGAGAGGAGCGCCCGCCATTGGGCGGGGGTCCGGGTCTCGATGGCGACGTATCGCTCCGTCTCTCTCGTGGCGAAGACGCCATGGGGACAGCCCCGCTCGGAATCGAGTCCGGCCCGGTCCAGGATCCGGCCGTTGTGCGCGTAGTCGAGGATCGTCGGCGCGAGATAGTGGATCGAGCTCTCGATCTGCGACACGTCGATGCACTGTCCTTCGCCCGTGCGCTCCCTGTGGTGGAGGGCCGCGCCCAGAGCGGCGAGGGCATAGCGAGGAGAGATGAAATCCGTATAGGCTCCCCACGGTGCCACCGGCGCCCGATCGGGCCATCCCGTGATCCCGACGAAGCCCGCGAGAGCCGCGCCGTGGAGGCCGAAGCCCGTATGCTTGCGTTCCGGCCCGGTCTGCCCACGCATGCACGTGTAGAGCATGACCAGGTCCGGATTCCGGGCGCGCAGCGTCTCGTAGTCGAGGCCGAGTCGCTCCGCGGTTCCCGGCGTGAAGTTCTCGATCACCA
>CAYXLY010000577.1:0-2757 GCA_964466005.1 uncultured Spirochaetaceae bacterium
GATGACGTCGTCCCAGAGGTCGGGATCGCGAGACCAGTGCGCCACCAGGCTCACCCGATCCACGACGCCCTCGCAGCGCTCGCGGATCCTCTGCGCCACCTGGCCGATCGGCGCGCAGATGGCGATCTCCTCGAGCAGGTCGTCGTCGATCCGGGAGGCCATCGCGGCCCACTCCCCGCGCTTCGACATGGCGTTGAGCTCGGGCTGCAGATCGCCCCGGCCATGCACCTCCAGCACGGGACGATAGGCGGGAGTCGATCCGTAGAACGCGATCTGCTGCTTCGTCGAGAGGCGCACCGACTCCATCTCGGAGTCGTCCACTCCCGTACAGATCATGAGCTGCCCGGAGATCTCGAGGGCGGATCGATCCCGGCCCGATCTCGCCAGCCCCCTCTCGAGCGATGCCAGGCTGAGCTCGCGCCAGGAGCGCGCCGTGCCGAAGGGATGGATGAAGAAGCCGTCGGCCACCTCTCCGGCCACCTCCGTCATCCGGGGTCCCACACCCGCCAGGAAGATCGGCGGCAGCCCGTGCGGATGCTTGCCGGGACTGAAGACCGGAGTCATCAGCGTGTGCTGGTAGATCTCGCCCCGGAAGTCGAGGCGATCCCCCTCCTCCCAGCAGCGCCAGATCTCCTTGATCGCGAGCACCATCTCCTTCATCCGCGCCGCCGGCCGCGACCAGGGCATTCCGAAGCGCTTCTCGATGTGCGGACGGATCTGGGTGCCGAGCCCCAGCAGGAAGCGGCCGTGGGAGAGCGCCTGGAGGTCCCAGCCGATGTTGGCCAGGATCATCGGGTTGCGGGCGAAGCCGATGGCCACTGCCGTATAGAGCTGGATCCGCTGGCTCGCCCGTGCCGCGAGGAGGAGCGGAAAGAAGGGATCGTGGGGCCCCTCGAAGGTGAAGGCTCCGGCATAGCCCTTCGATTCGAGGCGTCGGACCTCCTCCTCGGGGGCGTCGAAGGAGTAGAGCGGGGCGTCGATCTTCAAGACATCTCCTGCGCCCGTCGGGCGTTCGTGTTCGGCGCGCAAGTGGTCGGGACGATCCGATCCGGGACTGCGCGTCCCGGTCGACCGCAGGCGATCGGACCGGGCGGCGCCAGACTGTAGCCCCGAAATCGCTATGCTCGCTCTTCGAAGAGGAGGCACGCATGATCACGCTCTACACGGCCCCGACCCCCAACGGTTGGAAGGCCTCCGTCACCCTGGAGGAGCTGGAGCTGCCCTACGAGGTCCACGCCATCGATCTCGGCGCCAACGAGCAGAAGGAGGACTGGTTCCTCGAGATCTGCCCGAATGGTCGGATCCCGGCGATCGTCGATCACGACGAGAACGACCTGGCCGTCTTCGAGTCGGGCGCGATCATGCTCTACCTGGCGGAGAAGACGGGGCGGCTGATTCCCGAGGACGTCGCCGGACGCTCGCGGGCGATCCAGTGGCTGATGTTCCAGATGGGCGGCATCGGTCCGATGATGGGGCAGGCCAACGTCTTCCATCGCTACTTCCCCGAGAAGATCCAGGCGGCGATCGATCGCTACCAGAACGAGTCGCGCCGCCTCTTCGAGGTGCTCGATCGGCGGCTCGGCGAGAGCCCGTGGCTGGCTGGAGACGACCTCAGCATCGCGGATCTGGCCAACTGGTGCTGGGTCCGGATCCGTGGCTGGTCGGGCGTCCCGATCGACGGGCTGCCCCGTCTCGAGGCCTGGATCGGCCGGCTCGAGGAGCGACCGGCCTGCCAGAGGGGGCTGGCCGTCCCGACCCCCATGCGCGCCCTCGACAGCGAGCCCGACGAGGAGCAGGTGAAGGCCATGACCGAGAGCGCCCAGAAGATGCTCCAACGCTGACCGGGGCGGGGAAGGACGATCGATGTCGGGACACGAGCTTCGAATCGCCATCGTCGGGGTGGGCAACTGCGCGAGCGCGCTGCTGCAGGGCATCGAATACTATCGCGACCACGATCCCGAGCGCAGCGCCGGGGTCCTGCATCCGGAGATCGGCGGCTACCGGATCGAGGATCTGAAGCCCGTCGTCGCCTTCGACGTCGACGCACGCAAGGTCGGGCTCCCTCTGGAGCAGGCGGTCTTCGCCGAGCCCAACTGCACCCGCGTCTTCCAGGAGAAGCTTCCGCGCTGGGGCGTCGAGGTCGAGATGGGTCCGCTGCAGGACGGCGTGGCCGCGCACATGGCGGAGGGCCCCGCAGAGCGGGCCTTCCGTCCCGCCGACGCTCCCACCGTCGACGTCGCGAAGCGCCTTCGGGAGACGGGAGCCCAGGTCCTCGTCTGCTACCTGCCGGTCGGCTCGCAGCGTGCCGTGGAGGCCTATGCCGAGGCCGCCCTCGAGGCGGGGGTCGCCTTCGTGAACTGCCTGCCCGTCTTCATCGCCTCGGATCCCGCGTGGGCGGAGCGGTTTCGAGCGCGAGGGCTCCCGATCGTGGGAGACGACATCAAGAGCCAGGTCGGCGCGACCATCGTCCATCGCACGCTCGCGCGTCTGCTCGGCGATCGAGGGGCTCGACTCTCCCAGACCTATCAGCTCAACACGGGCGGCAACACGGATTTCTACAACATGCTCGAGAGAGCGCGGCTCTCCTCCAAGAAGATCTCGAAGACCGAGTCGGTCCAGTCCCAGCTCGACGTCCGTCTGCCCGACGACCGGATCCACGTCGGTCCTTCGGACTACGTGGCCTGGCAGAACGACAACAAGGTCGCCTTCGTCCGGATGGAGTGGGCCGGCTTCGGGGATACACCCATGAATCTCGAG
>CAYXLY010000578.1:0-2742 GCA_964466005.1 uncultured Spirochaetaceae bacterium
CTACACGTACTGACACACTCTTTCCCTACACGACGCTCTTCCGATCCCACGACCGACGGCGACCGACGGCGACCGCAGGCCCCTCCGCGACCCCCGGCCGCGGCGGCCCCCACAGTCTACCTCTGCCCTCCCTCCACCGCGCCCTCCGAGAGACGGTCCCCACCCTCCCCACCGGATCCTCTCGTCTCCTCGTCCGTCCCTCTCGCCGTCCGCTTCCCGACCTCCCCGGCACCGACCCGGCAGCGGAGCGACTGGGCGGATTCCACGGCACTCCCTGCCTCGAGCCACGTCGAGCTGCCTCGAGCTGCGCTCCGGAGTCAAGTCGGCTGCAGTGAGAGACGAAATCTCCAATGACACGCTCGTGGCGGCGAGGGACCTCGCGCGCCCCGCCATCGCCCGGGCCGGGACCGACCGGATGTCGCGACCGATCGGGACGTCGGCCTCCCGGCAAGAACGCCTTCGAACGCGGTCGAGAGCAAGGGGTAACCGGAACCCATGGAGGGCCAGCACGCCGCTGCCAGAAAGGCACCCGGGCGAAGGTGGGCGACGACCGTCGTGCTCGTCCTCGCGCTCGCGCTGCTCTCGCTCCCGGCTCCGATCCTGCTCGGGGTCGCTCCCGCGTTCGCGGCCGAGGGAGACGTCCTCTTCGTCGACGACTTCGAGTCGGGACTCGCTCGCTGGACGACCTCCGACGAGACGCTCTCCGGCGTCAACGGGATGACGGCCGGCTCCGGCTCCCGTGCCCTCTACGTGCGGGGTGAGCCGGTCTCCACGACGAGCGACCCGATCGACACGCGCGTGCCGGCCATCCGGATCCAGGCCTGGGTCCGCCGTGGCTCGAGATCCTTCAGCGAAGACCCGGATCGGGGCGAGGATCTGATGATCGAGGGGCTCGATGCCCGCGGAGGCTGGATCCCGCTGGCCAGCCTGCCGGGGAGCGGCCGTCCAGGCGAGATCCAGGACGTCGATACGACGGTATCCGGCCAGGCGCTGCATGCGGGGTTCCGGATCCGCGTCCGGCTCGTCTCCGGCAGCGGCGGCCCGCCGAGCAACCGCGGACGAGGCTGGGACTACTGGCACGTCGACGACGTCACGATCTCGGAGGCCGCACCGGCCCGGCCCCTGGGACTCGCCTCGTGTGAAGGATTCGATTCGGGCCTGGGGGCGTGGCAGGTGTTCTCGGACGGAGGTCGGGCCGGCGTCGGGGGCCAGACGGCGAGCTCCCCGCCTTCCTCCCTCGCTCTCAGCGAAGAACGCGTGAGCGTGCTCTCGCCGGTGACCGACCTGACGAACGCCTCGGATCTGGGGCTCACCCTGTGGATCCGGCGAGGCAGCGATCGCTTCTCCGAGCGACCGGATCGCCGCGAGGATCTCGTCCTGGAGTACCTCGCCGACTCCGGAAGATGGATCGAGCTGGATCGATGGTCGGGGAACGGAGCCCCCGGCGAGATCATCGAGCCGAGCTGGAACCTGCCCTCCGACGCGGCCCACTCGCGCTTCCGGATCCGTCTCACCCTCACGGACGGCAGCGGTCGCGGCTTCGATTTCTGGCATGTCGACGACGTCTGCCTCAGCGGGACGGCGCAGACCGCCGAGTGGCGCTTCGACGAGCCCGGCTGGCGAGGGCAGCCCGGCGAGGTCGTGGACAGCTCGGGAAACGGACACGACGGCTTCGCGATCGGCGGAGCGACGACGGCCTTCTCGTCTCCCGCCATCGAAGGCGATCCCGGTACCTGCGGCTATGTCGACCTCGACGGTCGATCCCAGTCCGTCGAGATCCCGCACTCGGACTCTCTCGACGGGACCGACGCGCTCACCTACAGCGCCTGGATCCAGCCCCGGCGCTGGAGCGGAACCCGACAGGTGATGGCCAAGTCGGTTCATGGCGGCGGCAGCGGCCGTGCGCAGATGGGTCTGTTCAGCGAGAACGGCCGACTCGTGGGGCGCGCCGAGACCGAGGCGGGCCGATACGAGGTCTTCGCGCCGCTGCCTCCGACGGAGCGATGGTCCCACCTGGCTCTGACCTTCAGCGGCGTTCGAATGACCCTCTACGTGAACGGCGCTCCGGCGGACACCCTCGCCTTCCCCGCCACCACGTTGATCCGGAACGGGGACCCCCTCTCCGTCGGTCAGCGGGTCGGCAGCGAGCAGTATTTCTTCGACGGTCGGATCGACGAGGTCCGCGTTCAGACCCGCGCGCTCAGCGAGGCGGCCATCGGCGAGGCCATGAAGTCGGTCCACGAATGTCCGGACCAGGCCGTCGTCTTCTCGATCGGACATGACGGAAGCGGGATCAGCTGCGAGCCCGAGCCGTTGACCGTCACGACCTTCGATTTCTCGGGCAATCGCGTCCGCGGCTACGCCGGAACGATCGTGCTCGACACCCAGTCGGGCCGGGGGACCTGGTCCCTGCTGGCCGGTGCGGGTCGCTTCGGCGACAGCGGCAACGACTCCGGCGTCGCCCGATACGAGTTCGCTGCCCGGGACGAAGGATTCGCCACCTTCGCGCTGAGCTATTCGGACGGGCCCCCGGTGCTGGACGTCGACGTCTTCGACGGCGTCTCCCGGGACGACGACTCCGAGGGGGACCTGATCTTCGGCCCGGATACCTTCCTCATCACCTCGAAGCCGGCCTTCCCGTCCTTCTCCCGAAGCTCGAAAGCCGTCGGGGCTGCCGGAATCACGGCAGATCCGATCGGAACCCAGCTGGCGGGCAGGTCCTTCGAGCTGCATCTCACGGCC
>CAYXLY010000579.1:0-2741 GCA_964466005.1 uncultured Spirochaetaceae bacterium
GGAGGGTGCGCTGGAACGCGGTGCCCTCGTCGAGTGCGCCGCGCAGGGCCTGTCGGGAGCCCTCCGAGAGGCTCTCGTGCTCTCCCGCGAGCACGCTGATCGTGGCCTCGATGATGCTGTTGAGCGGCGTCCGGAGCTCTCGCGACATCTTCTCGATGAAGTCGTTCTTGAGCTTCTCGATCGTGCCCAGCTTCTCGTTGTTGCGAAGCAGCTCGATGTCCTGTGCGAAGAGCGTCTCGGAGAGCTTGAGGATTTCGTCGCTCTCGTCGTCGGCGACCTCGAGACGTTTCTCGGAGTCTTCGCGGAGTGAGTCGCATCGACGCTCGAGAGCGGCGTGGTCGAGCGCCAGGGCGACCGACCAGGCCAGCGTCTCGAGGCTCTCTCGCGTGCCCTCGTTCGCCGATTCGGAGCCCGCGACCACGAGGACGCCGAGGGTCTCGCCGCGCGCGCAGAGGGGCAGGGCGAGCACGCCGCGAGCGCCGCGATCTCCGATCGCCGCCAGCGACTCGCAGGTGCGGGCCTGGCCGTCCGCGAAGACCTCTCCGATCGAGGGATGGAGCTCTGCCGCGGCCCGACGCGCCTCGTCGGTGCTTCGGAATCCGGAAGCCGCTCTCAGTCGGCCCTTCGCAGCGCCCTCGGAGGATCGGGTATAGACCAGGGCCACACCGGCTCCGACCAGCGAGGCGGCCTGGGTCGCGGTCCAGCGAAGCGCCCGGACGGAGCGATCGCCGTCGGCGAGCCGATCCGCAGGGCTGGACGAGGGCTGCAGGGTCGTCATCGCTCCTCCCGTCAGAACCGCTCGTCGGTCTCGATGTCGAAGGGCTCCGCCGGCTTCTCGTCGACCTCGCCGTCCTCGTGGATCAGGCCTTCCATCTCCAGCTTCGTCTGGAAGTCCGTCGGGTTCGATGCGGCGCCCACGGCCGACTCCATCGTGATCTTGTTCGCCTTGAGCAGGTCGAGGAGATGCTGATCGAAGGTCTGCATCCGATCGCTGCGACCGCGGGCGATGTACTCGGTGATCTCCACGGTGCGGGCCGGATCCTTGATGCATTCCTGGATGGAGCGAGTCGAGCGCATCACCTCCACTGCGGGCACGCGTCCGTTCTGCTTCTTGTTGACCAGCAGCCTGAGAGAGACGATGGCCTTCAGGTTGTCCGCCAGTCGGGCTCGAACCTGGAGCTGCTCCTCGGGTGGAAAGAACGAGACCAACCGGTTGATGGTGGACGCGACGTCGGCCGTATGGATGGTGGAGAAGACGAGGTGGCCCGTCTCGGCGGCCTTGAGGGACGTGTCCACCGTCTCGAGATCGCGCATCTCTCCGACCATGATCACGTCGGGGTCCTGACGGAGCGCCGCCCGCAACGCGTCCGGGAAGGATGCGGTGTCGGTTCCGATCTCGCGCTGGGTGATGATGCTGCGATCGTGCGTGAAGACGAACTCGATCGGGTCTTCGACCGTGACGATCTTGCTCTTGCGCTCTCGATTCACCTCGTTGAGCATGGTCGCGAGGGTCGTGGATTTCCCCATTCCGGTGGGGCCCGTGACGAGAACGAAGCCGCGACGGACCTGGGCGATGTCGCCCAGCACCGAAGGCAGGTTCAGGTCCGCGAAGCTCTTGATCTGGAGCGGGATCACGCGCAGGACGATGTTGAAGAAGCGGCGCTGTCGCGAGATGTTGACGCGGAAGCGGCCCTCACCCGGCAGCTCGTAGGCCAGGTCCCGTTCGTTGAAGTCCAGGTCCTGACCGAGGGGATCGTGCTCGATCAGGATGCGGACGATCTCCTCGGTGTCCTGGGGAGTCAGCACCTTGTATCGCAGCTCGACCAGCTCGCCGTGAAAGCGATAGAGAGGGAGATATCCGACCTGGAAGTGGATGTCGCTGGCTCCCTTCTCGAGACCGAGTCGGAGAAGCCGATACAGCTTTTCCCGTTCCATCGCCGCTCCCTCTGTCATCCGGCTGACTGCTCCCGGCCCGGGCGCATGGACACCGTCGGCGGGCAGGTCGCCTCGCGTTATCGGCTCCGTCCGGGATGCCCTTGACCCCGGATTGGCCAGCGGGCGAGAGCGGACGTCGAGGGAGCCGACCTTGCGCTATCTTCGATCGGGCCGGACGCGGCTTCGACACGGGAGCCAGGGCAGGAGACGCGACGAGCGCTGCGGCGGGCGTCGCTGTGGGAGAGGATTCGTGACGCGGAGGACCCGATCGAGGCAGGGCATTCGCCTGGATCTCGTAGCGCTCGTGCTCGGAAGCCTGGTGCTCCTGGCTCCGACCGGGCCCATCCGGGCGCAGTCGGACTCCCCGGATGGCCTGCGGGTCCCGCCCTCCCAACGACCTCTGGGCGATGGAGCCGGCGAGGCGTCGGGGACGCAGAGGGGCCCCGGACTCGAGTCGCTATTGGAGCTTCCCTCGGGGTTCGGGTCGAGCCGGAGCCGGGCCGCCGTGGCGGGAGCCAGCGAGCAGGAGTGGCGGAGGCGCTTCGAGAGAAGTCGCAAGGCCCTGTCGGAGGCACGGGATAAGCTCGCAGCCACGAAGCGGGAGCTCGACTCGGTCGTCGATGAGGGGGGCGGCAGCCAGTGGAACGTGGCCCCCGCGATCGGAGGCGGGGGAGGAGGACCCGCCGGAGGAGCCTCCCCGCTCTCGTTCAAGCTCCGTCAGGAGCTGAGGAGAAGTCGGGAGGGCGTCGAGCAGGCCGAGAAGGCGTTGCGACAGCTGCGGATCGAGGCGGATCTGGCCGGCGTCC
>CAYXLY010000580.1:0-2728 GCA_964466005.1 uncultured Spirochaetaceae bacterium
CCCGGTCCCGCTCTCTCCGGCGCGCGGCTGCCGGGCTTGACAGACCGGCGAATGCGCTCATCTCCCATGGCGACGGGCACGTCAGCCCGCGGGGGAGCTGCCGCATGAGATTCGACAAGCTGACCATCAAGAGCCAGGAGGCGCTTCAGGAGGCCCAGAGTCTCTGCACCTCGCGAGGCCACCAGACCCTCGAAGCCACCCACCTGCTCGCGGCCCTGCTGGCGCAGCCCGAAGGCAGCACGATCCCCGTCCTGCAGAAGCTCGGCGTCTCCATCGACGCGCTGCGCGCCGATCTCGAGAAGGCGCTCGGGCAGCAGCCGAAGGTGACCGGAGGCGCGCAGCCTCAGATGAGCGCGGGGCTCAGCCGGATCCTGGAGGCGGCCTTCGAAGAGGCCCGGAAGCTCACCGACGAGTACGTCTCGACGGAGCATCTCCTGCTAGCCATGTCCCAGGACGAGTCGGATACGGCGGGCCGGATCCTGAGATCGGCCGGCGCCGGCTACGAGGGCCTGATGCAGGCCCTGAAGGCGATCCGCGGCCAGTCTCGCATCACGGACCCCGACCCGGAGTCGAAGTATCAGTCCCTGGAGAAGTTCGGCACCGACCTCACGGAGGCCGCACGGGCGGGCAAGCTCGATCCGGTGATCGGTCGCGACGAGGAGATCCGCCGCGTCGTGCAGGTCCTGTCCCGACGGAGCAAGAACAATCCGGTGCTCATCGGGGAGCCGGGGGTGGGCAAGACCGCCATTGCGGAGGGACTGGCCCAACGGGTCGTGGCGGGAGACGTGCCCGAGACCCTGAAGGATCGCCGTGTGATCTCGCTCGACATCGGATCGCTGGTGGCGGGCGCCAAGTATCGGGGCGAGTTCGAGGATCGTCTGAAGGCGGTGCTGCGCGAGGTCTCCGAGGCGCAGGGACAGGTCATCCTCTTCATCGACGAGCTGCATACGATCGTGGGCGCGGGCAACGTCGAGGGCTCGGCGGATGCCGCGAACATGCTGAAGCCCGCCCTCGCACGCGGCGAGCTCCGCTGCGTCGGCGCCACCACCCTGGACGAGTATCGGAAATACATCGAAGGCGATGCGGCGCTCGCCCGTCGCTTCCAGCCCGTCTTCGTCGGCGAGCCGAGCGTGGAGGACACGATCTCGATCCTCCGCGGCCTGAAGGAGCGCTACGAGGTCCACCACGGCGTGCGCATCCAGGATGCGGCGCTCGTGGCGGCGACCACGCTCTCCCATCGGTACATCACCGACCGTTTCCTGCCCGACAAGGCGATCGACCTCGTCGACGAGGCCGCGAGCCGGGTCCGGGTGCAGATCGACTCGATGCCCGAGGAGCTCGACCAGCTCGAGCGCAAGCGCACCCAGCTCGAGGTGGAGCGCGAGGCCCTGAAGAAGGAGAGCGACGAGGCGAGTCGCGAGCGGCTGGAGTCCGTGGAGCGCGAGATCGTGGAGCTGCGCTCCGAGTCGGACTCGATGAAGGGGCGCTGGGACGTCGAGAAGAACCTGATCCAGGGGCTGCGCGAGGCGAAGGAGCGGCGGGAGACCCTGACCGCCGAGGCCGAGCGCGCCGAGCGCGCGGGCAATCTGGAGCGCGCGGCGGAGCTCCGATACGGAACCCTCGTGGAGCTCGAGCGGGAGCTCGCCGAGAAGCAGGCCGAGCTCGATGCCCTCCAGGCCGAGGGCAGCGTGGTCTCCGAGGAGGTGACCGGCGAAGAGGTGGCCGAGATCGTGTCGAAGTGGACCGGCGTCCCGGTCTCGAAGATGCTCGAAGGCGAGCAGGCGAAGCTGCTCGAGATGGAGACCCGTCTGCGCGAGCGGGTGGTCGGTCAGGACGAGGCGCTGACTGCGGTCGCGAACGCCGTCCGCCGTGCCCGGGCCGGTCTCCAGGATCCGAGCCGTCCGATCGGCTCGTTCATCTTCCTGGGGCCGACCGGAGTCGGCAAGACCGAGACCGCGCGCGCGCTCGCGGAGTTCCTCTTCGACGACGAGCAGGCCATGGTCCGGATCGACATGAGCGAGTTCATGGAGAAGCACGCGGTCTCGCGCCTGGTCGGCGCTCCGCCCGGCTACGTGGGATACGACGAGGGCGGTTATCTGACCGAGGCCGTCCGAAGACGACCCTACAGCGTGGTCCTCTTCGACGAGATCGAGAAGGCTCATCCCGACGTCTTCAACATCTTCCTCCAGGTGCTCGACGACGGCCGGCTGACGGACGGGCAGGGGAGGACGGTCGACTTCCGCAATACGGTTCTCATCATGACCTCCAACATCGGAAGCCAGCACATCGTGGATCTCGGGGTCGAGGCCGAGGAAGAGATGCGGCGGCGCGTGATGGACGCCCTGCGCGGACATTTCAAGCCCGAGTTCCTCAACCGGGTCGACGACGTCGTGATCTACCACTCGCTGCGCGAGGAGCAGATCGAGCACATCCTCGAGATCCAGATCGACCAGCTGCGACAGAGACTCGCCGAGCGCCGGATCCAGCTCGAGATCTCCGACGAGGCGAAGTCCTTCCTCGCAGCCCGCGGCTACGACCCGCAATACGGGGCGCGACCGCTGAAGCGGCTGATCCAACGCCAGGTTCAGGATCCGCTGGCGATGCGGATCCTGGAGGGAGAGTTCGCGGAGGGCGCCAAGGTTCGGGCCACGCTGGGAGCCGACGGCGAGTCGCTGGACTTCGAACGCGTCTAGCTTCCGAAGGCGTCGAGCCTCGGAAGGCGTCGAGC
>CAYXLY010000581.1:0-2726 GCA_964466005.1 uncultured Spirochaetaceae bacterium
CCCCGTCCGGGCGGAGGAAGCGTCCGACCTGGCCCGTCGCATCGACCGGCTGGTGTCGCGGAAGCCGCTGGCCGGAGCCTCGGTGGGCATCCTCGTGGTGCGCGCACGGGACGGCAGGGCGCTCTACGCCCACGGCGCGGATCAGCTCCTGATCCCCGCTTCGAACCAGAAGATCCTGACGACGCTCGCGGCTCTCCACCGCTTCGGGCCGACCCATCGCTTCCCCACGCGCGTCTGGGCGCCCGGAGCCCCGAACGAGGAGGGCCGCGTGGGAGGGCTCGTCGTCGAAGGGGGCGGGGATCCGGTGATGAACTCGGAGGACTGGTGGCGCCTCGCCGCGGATCTGCGCGGGCAGGGGCTGCGCGGCGTCGAAGGAGACCTGCTGATCGACGACAGCCTCTTCGAAGGGCCGGGCTGGCATCCGAGCTGGGGACGGGTTTCCGCTCGCGCCTATCATGCGCCCGTCGGCGCCCTCACGGCGAACTACGGGTCGTTCTTCGTCTCCGTACGGCCGAGGTCGGAGATCGGCGCGGAGGCCCTCGTCGAGATCGATCCTCCGATCTCCTATCTGCGACTGCGCAATCTCGCCCGGACGGGGGCGAGCTCCGCACCGCCGCGGCTGTCCGTGGATCGGGTCCGGAGCCCGGGCGAGGAAGGTGCACCCGCGGAGATCGTGCGGGTGGAGGGCGTGACCCGGCTCGGAGATGCCACGGACCGGTTCCCCCGCAGCGTCCTCGATCCCGGTCTCTATGCGGGCTCGCTCCTCGCCTATCAGCTCGCGACCCAGGGAATTCAGCTCGACGGCGTCGTGCAGCGCGCATCGCCCGCAAGCGAGCGAGAGGCCCTGCTTCTCGAGAGGCCGGGGCGCACGCTCGCCGAGATCGTGCAGCTCTGCATGAAGTACAGCAACAACTCGATCGCCGAGACGCTCGTGAAGAACATGGCGGCCTACGGAGGAGAGGCGGCCGAAGCCCCCCGTCGCCGGGGCGACTGGGTGAACGGTGTGCGCGCTCTCCGCGCCGAGCTGGCGGCCCTCGGAATCGATGTCGGCAAGGCGCGGATCGTGGACGGCTCGGGGCTCTCGCTCCAGAACCGATTGGCGCCGCGGATGCTCGTCGAGGCGCTCAGGGCCGCCCGAGACTCCTTTCGCGTCGGTCCGGAGTTCATGGCCTCGATGCCGATCGCCGACCGGGACGGCACTCTCGAGGAGCGCCTGCCGGGAGGCACGGGGCGCATCCGCGCGAAGACGGGGCTGCTCTCGGACGCTTCGGTCACCGCCCTGTCGGGCTATGCCGAGCGGGCAGATGGCGAGACGCTTCTCTTCTCGATCCTCGTGAACGGCCATTCCGGCGGCAGCGGTGCGGCGATGGAGGCCGTGGATCGGATCGCCCAGACGCTGATCGAGGCGCCTCTGCCGCTGGCCGCGAAGCCCGCTCGCTGAGCGTCGTTCCGCCGCTCGCGCTCGTGGGCCCCGAGCCGGCTCGCGAGGTCAGCGGCGACGAGGTCCGGAGCCACGCCCCTGCGCCGCTCCCCGGCGCGCCCGGCGCGCCTTCGAGGGTCAGGAACGACGGGAGGCGAGCGGCTGACCGCGATCGTAGGCGCTCATGACCTGCTCGATGTAGCGGGACGGGACGCTGGCGCCACGTCGCAGCCGCCGGTCGATCCGACCGGGGCCCCAGTTGTAGGCGGCGAGCGCGATGGTGACGTCGCCATAGCGATCCGCGAGCTCCCGCAGATAGGCGGTGCCGAGCTTGACGTTCACCCGGGGATCGAAGAGCGTGTCGTCGCCGTGCCAATCGACGCCGATCTTCCCGGCGACCTCCCGGGCCGTCGAGGGAAGCAGCTGCATCAGCCCCATGGCCCCGACCCGAGAGACGGCCAGGTGATAGCCCGCGCTCTCGACCTCGATCACGGCGATCACGAGATCCGGCTCGAGCCCTTGCGCTCGGGCCTCTCGTACGATGGTGTGGGCGAGGGCGAGCCGCTCCCGCCCGGGCAGAGCCGTATGGCGTGCGGAGAGTCGGGCGAGGATCTGCGAGACCTCGGGGTCGGTCGGTCCGACGTCCGGTGCGAGAGGCGCGGCCGCGTCCGGCCCCGGAGGTCCGGTCGCGTCGGCCGCTCGAGCCCGGGGCGTCTCCCGCTCGGCGGACGCAGCCTCTCCGGACGCGAGGCCCGCGACGTCCCGAGGCGCCGCGCGATCGGGCTCGGCACTCCAGGACCCGATCGAGGTGGTCAGCAGGGCCCAGGCTCCCAGAAGACCCAGAAGGGCTCGCCTCTTCTTCATGCCACCTCCGACCAGGGCGCCAGTCCCATGCGCGCGATCGCGCCGAGATTGTGAAGGACCGCATAGCCGGTCGACAGCGTGAGCAGAGCGAGCAGGCCGGTCCTGATCCTGGGGGCGAAGAAGCGGGACACGAGCAGGAAGTAGACGGCGCCGAGAGTGACGAGGCTGTCCAGCGCGAGGCCCGTCCCGAGACCGGCCGACTGGAAGAGCCAGTCGGCGACGGGGTTGGCCTCACTCACGATCCAGCCCTCGACCGGCTCGCGGAGGCAGAGATAGGTCGTCCAGTGATCGAGTCCGGTCAGGACGATCGTGCTCGAGGCGAAGACACGAAGCATGGGGAACCCTCTCCCTGAGTCGACCCGCGGGAGCCGATGCCGGCGGCATCGTCCCGGGCGGTCCATCCAGCTGAACAGCAAGAGGCATGCCTCGAGACGGGAGAGGC
>CAYXLY010000582.1:0-2716 GCA_964466005.1 uncultured Spirochaetaceae bacterium
CCAGGAACACCGATGTATCGATCATTTTTGCCTGGGCGGCCGGGACGACCGCGCCCGCGGCCGCCGACCGCGTGGCGGAGACACCGATGCCTCCGGTCGCCACCGAAGCCGAGCAGGCCGCCGCGTGGGAGGATCTTCCTCGGGAGGCCCCTCCGGTCTCTTCGTTCGGTGCGCTGCGCCTGCTCGGACAGCTGCGCGCGAGCTATCTGCTGGCCGAGGGGGAGGAGGGCCTGCTCGTCGTCGACCAGCATGCCGCACACGAACGCGTGCTCTACGAACGGATCCGAGCCTCCTGGCTCGCCTCGGGCGTGGCCCGTCAGGGGCTGCTGACCCCCGTCCCCGTCTCCCTGGCGCCTCATGCGATCGCCTCTCTGGAGGCGGAGGCGGCGCTCGTGGAGCGGCTCGGCTTCGAGGTGGAGGCCTTCGGCGAGGGGACCGTCCTCGTGCGCGCGATCCCGGCAGAGGTGACGGGAGAGGACGCGGCGGGCCTGCTCACGGAGCTCGCGAGCGCGCTCGAGGAGGTCGATCGGGGCGGTCTCTCCGACGAGAGTGCGACGCGTTGGCTCCCGAGCCTGGATCGGCTCTTCGCGACGTTGGCTTGCCATGCCGCCCGTCGCTTCGGCGATCGTCTGCCCGAGGCGGAGCAGCGGGCCATCCTGGAGGGGCTCGACGCCATTCCGTGGGCCCCGACCTGTCCGCACGGCCGGCCAGTGGCGATCCTCCTGCGTCCGGAGGACCTCGAGCAGCGCTTCCGGCGTCGCTGATCGCGCTGCGCTGCGGACGGCGGGGGGCGAGCTGCGAGCTGCTAGACTCTCCGGTTCCATGAAGCCTGCCTCCCCCCGATCCTCGCGACCGCCCGTCGTCGTCGTCACCGGCCCCACCGCCTCGGGCAAGAGTGCGCTCGCGCTGCGGCTCGCTCGGCATTTCGACGGCGAGATCGTCAACGCCGACTCGATGCAGGTCTTCCGCTACATGGACATCGGCACCGCGAAGCCTTCCCCGGCGGACAGAGCGCTCGTGCCACACCACCTCTTCGACGTCGTCGATCCCGACGAGGTCTACAGCGCGGGCCGCTATGCCCAGGACGCGCGCGCGGCCGCGGCGCGGATCCACGAGCGAGGACGGGTCGTCTTCCTGACGGGCGGAACGGGTCTCTATATCCGCGCGTTTCTCGAGGGTCTCGTCGAGACGGGCGCCGCGGATCGGATCCTGCGCGAGCGGCTCGAGGCCGAGCAGAAGCGGGCTGCCGCCGAAGGAGACCCGGCGCGACTGCATCGTCGACTCGCCGAGTTCGACCCGGACGCCGCAGACCGGATCCATCCCAACGACGTCCGGCGGACGGTCCGGGCCCTCGAGATCCTGCAGCAATCCGGGCGCCCCGCGTCCAGCGTCCAGGCCTCCCACGCGTTCACCGATCGGCCCTTCCGTGTCCTGCACCTCGCGCTCGATCCCGGTCGCGAGGCGCTCGCGTTCCGGATCGATCGCCGCTGCGACGCCATGATCGAGGCGGGGCTCCTGCGCGAGGTCCGCGCGCTGCGGGAGCGGGGATATGGGCCCGAGCTGCGCCCCATGCAGGCCATCGGATATCGCCACATCCAGCCGGTCGTCGACGGCTCCGACACCCTCGTGAACGCACTGGCCGCCATGAAGGTCGACACGAGGCGGTTCGCGCGGCGGCAGAGGACCTGGCTCCGCGCCGTGCCGGAGGCGATCTGGCTCGATCCCTCCGATCCCGACGCCGTCGTCGCCGAGGTCGAACGATTCCTCGAGCCCCGCGCCTCGACCGCCTCCGCTGCCCGCGACGGGGCGGCGCCCGACTCGAAACGGGCGTCCCGAGCTTGACGCGTCCCCGGACCGATCGTCTCGCCCGCTCGCGCGCCCGCGGCTGCTCCCGCCGACCTCGCCTCGTGGGCCGGCTTCGTCTTCCGGCCACGCGTCCCACGCGTCCGAAGAGCGACCCGCTATCCTGAGCGCCCACATGGCCTCATCGGATCGGATCCCCATGGTGGCCCTCGTCGGTCGCCCGAACGTCGGCAAGTCGACGCTCTTCAATCGCTATGCGGGGTATCGGCGCGCTCTGGTCGCCGATCAGCCCGGGCTGACGCGCGACCGGATCGCCGAGCGGATCGAGGTCGACGACCACACCCTCTGGCTCGTCGATACGGCAGGGCTCGACCCGGTCAAGGGCGAGAGCCTCGAGGCGGCCGTCCAGGCTCAGGCGAGGGCCGCCGTCGAGGCTGCGGACATCATCCTCTTCGTCGTCGACGGCAAGCATGGCCTCACCTCCGAGGACGAGGCGATCGCCGCCACCCTTCGCCGCTCGGGGCGACCGCTGGCGCTCATCGTCAACAAGATCGACCAGCCCATGCACCATCAGGACCGAGTCCTCGAGTTTCATCGCCTCGGGATCGAGCGGACCTTCGCGGTCTCCGCGGAGCACGGGGGAGGGGCCTTCGACGCCCTCGAGCAGATTCTCGAGGATTTCTGGCAAGACCTCGAGACGCCGGACGTCTTCGACGCGCCCGATGACGGGCGGATCCGGATCGCGATCGTCGGCCGACCGAACGTCGGCAAGAGCTCGACGGCGAACCGGCTGCTCGGAGAGGAGCGGGTGGTCGTCTCAGACGCGCCGGGCACGACCCGGGACGCGATCGAGCTCTCGGTGGTCCACGACGATCAGGAGTTCGTGCTGATCGATACCGCAGGGCTCCGGAAG
>CAYXLY010000583.1:0-2688 GCA_964466005.1 uncultured Spirochaetaceae bacterium
ACGGGGCCCCAGATTATCGAGCAGAGAACCGAGCAGGGTCTCCGGCTCGTGAGAGAGTCGGGCGGCGCCATAGACCAGGTTCACCCCCAGGACGCCCAACGCCTCGTGCTGCATCAGGGCATCGCGGTCGAGCATCCGGGCATGGAGCAGGATCTGGCTCGCCTCGGACTGGGGATGGATCTGGAAGCGGATTCCGATCCAGCCGTGACAGTCGGCGTCTCCGCGAAAGTTCTGGGCGGTGACGGTGTCCGCGAAGGCGAAGAAGGCCGTCTCGCTTCCCCGCTCGACGTCGAGTCGCTCGATGTTCAGATCGTACTCGTGGTCGAGCATGGCCTCGAGTCGACCACTCGAGACGTAGCGCTGGGCCGTCCCGTAGATCGCGTCGCTGACCTTCTTGTCGTAGGCCGACATGGTCTTGGCGATCGTGCCCGCCGCCCCTCCGACGCGAAAGAACCAGCGACCCACCTCCTGCCCCGCGCCGATCTCCGCGAAGCTGCCATAACGACTCGGATCGAGATTGATGTCGAGCGCCTTCTCGTGGGTGGTCATCGACTGCGGCATTCTTCCCCCTGTCGACGAGCTCGGCGCGACGCCCGGAAGCTGCCATGACCGAGCGCCGAAATCCAGAGGACGCCTCGCTTCGGGGCGCCCCGGCGCTCGCAGACGAGCGGCCCGCTCCCCTGGAGCCCCCATCGGCGCATCGGCATTCCTCCCGATCCGGTGACCCCGTCGTCCATCCGATGATCCCGAGCATGGCAGTCCTGGCTCGCATCCGACGACGGACCTGGGAGGTCCTCGAGGTCGCCCGCTCCGGCGACGCGCTCAGCCGCTCGGTCGACGTCATGATCATGAGCCTCGTCGTGGCGAACGTGATCGCGGTCGTGCTCGAGTCGGTGCCGAGCATCCACGCCCGCTACGCGGATCTCTTCCTGGGCTTCGAGCAGGTCTCGGTCGCGGCCTTCTCGGCCGAGCTCGTCGGTCGCGTGTGGGCCGCCTCGGAGACGGTCCGACCGGGCGAGACCTCTCTTCGCGCGCGGCTTCGCTTCCTGCGCTCGCCCATGGCCCTCGCAGACATCGCCGCCATTGCCCCCTTCTATCTAGCCACTTTCTCGGCCTTCGACCTGCGCTTCCTGCGCATGATGCGGCTGCTTCGGCTGCTGAAGCTCACGCGCTACTCGACCGCGCTCAGACGCATGGGCGACGTCGTGCGGCTCCAGCGAAACGCGTTGGGCGCGGCCCTCGTCCTGCTCTCCTTCGCCGTCCTGTTCACGGCCAGCCTCGTCCATCTCGTCGAGGCCGAGGCCCAGCCCGAGGCCTTCGGATCGATTCCCGACGCCATGTGGTGGGCGGTCGTGACCCTCACGACCGTCGGCTACGGGGATGTCGCGCCCATCACGCCGATGGGCAAGCTGATGGCGGCCCTGATCTCGGTCGTCGGGATCGGCATGGTCGCTCTGCCGACGAGCCTGCTCGCCTCGGGCTTCTCCCACATCATGAGCCGCAATCGCGAGAGCCTCGAGGGAGAGATGAGCCTGGCGCTCGAGGACGGGCTCATGACGGAGGAGGAGGTCGCCTCCTACCAGGCACTGGCCCGACGCCTCCATGTCGATCCCGAGATCGCCGACGAGATCTTCCAGGCGGCGCTCGAGCATTACGACGAGTCCCGGGGGTACTCCCGCTGTCCTCATTGTGGCAAAAACATCACATCCTGAGCGAGGCTCGGTGCGCGCTGACGAGCCCGGTTGACGAGGCGACGTCCAGTCCCGCGTCCTGATCCCTCCTCGTCCTCTCTCCCTGGCGCTCCCTCCCTGGGGCTCCCTCGCGACCCGGCGTCTCGCTCGCGGCGTCGATCCGCCCGATCGGCGCCTGGCCCCCGCTCGCGGGCCTCGCCCCGTTCGCGCGCCGACTTTCCTGTCATGCCGATCCGGCTCCGTCCGATACAGAGAGGGGCAGCCGTCGTGCAACGGCCTCGATCGGCCCAGGCCCTTCCCTTGCTCCGGAGACGAGTCCGCTCCGGCGACCCCGAGGAAAGCTCGATGCAGATCCCGTTCTCCCGCCCTTCTCTCGGTCCGCTCGAGGTCGAGGCCGTGGCGCGCGCCGTTCGCGACGGGCGCATCGGAGGCAATGGCCCGATCGGCAAGGCCGTCGAGCAACGGCTGGCCGACCTGACGGGTTCTCCCCACGTCCTGCTGACGCCGAGCGCGACGCAGGCGATGGACGTCGCCCTGATGGCCTTCGGGATCGGGCCGGGGGACGAGATCCTGATGCCGTCCTTCGCCTTCGTGAGCCAGGCCAATGCGATCCTCGCGCGCGGAGCGCGACCGGTCTTCTGCGAGATCGACCCGGACACCCTCAACATGTGCCCCGTCGACGCAGAGGCGCGCATCACCCCGCGCACCCGCATGATCATGCCGGTCCACTATGCCGGAGTCGCCTGCGATCTCGACGCCTTCGAGGACCTGGCCCTTCGCAAGGGGCTGCTGCTCTTCGAGGACGCGGCCCAATGCATCGGGTCGACGCATCGCGGAAGAGCGCTCGGTACGATCGGAGACGCCGGCTGCTACTCCTTCCACGAGACGAAGAACGTGGCCTGTGGAGAAGGCGGATCCCTCTTCCTCCGGGACGAGGCCGTCACCTCGGCGGCCGAGATCATCCGTGAGAAGGGAACGAACCGCTGCGCGTTCATGC
>CAYXLY010000584.1:0-2685 GCA_964466005.1 uncultured Spirochaetaceae bacterium
GGCCTCGCTCGAGATCGTGCCCGAGATGCTCGATGGCACGGGCCGACCCCGCGTGGGCGTGCTCGCCACGCTCGTCGACCTCGTCGCCGGCGAGACGGCCATCCGGGCCGTCGCGCCGAGCTGGATCGCCACCTCGGATCTCTCGGTCAGCGTCGCGGCGCTGCCACGGAGCGGATCGATCGAGGTGCGGCCTCGGGTGATCCGCCGCGGTCGACAGACCGTGGTGCTCGAAGCGATCTTTCGCGAGCGGCGCGCTCGCGCCGAGATCGGGCTGGCGACGTTGGGCTTCGCCGTGCTCCCGGCCCGGGGTGAGGTCCAGACGAGTCCGAGATGGCGAGAGACGCCGGAGCCGCGGAGCGAGCTCGCGCTCCCGGACTCGGGACTCCGCAAGGCGCTGCTCGACGCGATCGGCCTCGAGCTCGACCCGACGCGTCCGGGCGTCGCCCGACTCGCCGTCCGTCCCGATCTCCTGAACAGCCTCGGCGCGGTCCAGGGCGGCGCCATCGCGATCCTGGCCGAAGCGGCCGCCGACCATCTCGCGACCCTCGGCCTGGGCCTTCCGGTCCGCGTCCGCAGCCTCGCCCTGCACTATCTGAAGCTGGCCCGGGTGGGACCCGTCCGGGCCGAGGCGCGCGCGATCGCACGGACCCTCGGCGGCGTCCTCGTGCGCGTCGAGCTCTTCGACGAGGGAGGCGGAGACGAGCTGCTGACCGTGGCGACCGTGCAGGTCGACGCGGGCGACTCGGACGGCGCCGACACCCCCTGATCGCCGAGGGCGCGCGCGCCCGGCCGGGATGGCCGCGATCGGGGTCGGCCTCGGTCAGGCCGCGCCGGCCCGGGCGGCGGCGCGGGCTTCCTGTCGATCCCGCGAGTCCGGCGCCAGCGGCCGCAGATGGCTCGCCCCGGATCGGACCTCGAAGACCGGCCCGGGGCGCTCGGCCGCCGAGCGACGCGCCACGGTCTCGACGAAGATCCATTGCGCGAGGGCGCGCTGCGGCGTCAGTTCGAGGAGGCCGTAGCCATTCTCCTCGGCGTTCAGGTAGCGCACGTAGGGCAGCCGTTCGCGCGCCTTCTCCAGATTCTCGCGCGCCTCGGGATGCTTCCCGATGGGCCGCGAGCTGATGGCGGGGGTGACGAGCTCGACCGCGCGCGAGCCGCGGCCGGTCTCCGGATCGTAGGCGTCCCGCGCGCTTCCGGCTCCGGGCACGTCCATGGCCCAGGCGCTGTGCACGTCGCCCGTCAGGAAGATCACGTCGTCGATCGAGTGATCCGCCAGATGATCGAGCAGGCGTCGCCGGCTCTCGCGATAGCCGTCCCACGAGTCGGGATTGAAGGGACCCTCGCCATCGTGCAGCGGCGAGAAGACGACCTGCTGACCGATCACCCGCCAGGGGGTCCCGTCCCCCTTCGACCCGGAGAGGGCGTCGAAGAGCCAACGCTCCTGCTCGGCGCCGAGCAGGGTCCGTTCGGGCGAGTCGGCGCCCCGATGATCCCGTGGCCCCACCTGCTCGTCGCGACCGGCGAGGCGCGTGTCGAGCAGGATCAGGTCGACGAGCCCTCCGAAGCGGAATCGACGATGGAGCCCCGTCGGCAGCGTGCGGATCGGCATCCACTCGTGATAGGCGCGAATCGCAGCCAGCTTGCGCGGCGTCCACTCGCCCTCGCCCGCCTCCGGCTGATGATTCTGCGCCCCCTCCCGCCAGGCGTTGTTCGCGCTCTCGTGATCGTCCCAGACGGTGATCCAGGGATGTCGGGCATGCGCCGCCTGCAGATCGGGATCCCGCTTGTAGCAGGCATGCCGGCGTCGATAGTCGGCGAGCGTGACGAGCTCGCGGTCGGGATCCGAGATCCGCCCCAGCTCTCTCCCGTCGCCATAGCCCTCGTTGGCGTACTCGTAGAGGTAGTCGCCCAGATGGACCACCGCATCGAGGTCGTCCCGATGGGCGATCGAGGCGTAGGCGTTGAAGAAGCCATGAGGCAGGTTCGAGCAGGAGGCGAAGACGATCCGCACGTGCTCGGCGCCCTCGCCCGCGAGCGTCCGGGTCCGACCGAGCGGAGACCGCCCGGCTCGCGTCTCGAAGCGATAGAAATAGGTCCGGCCCGGCTCCAGCCCGGTCGCGTCGACCTTCACGGTATGGTCGCGATCCGGTCGGGCCTCGACGCGGCCGCCGGCCACCCGCTCGCGCCCCTGCTCATCGTGCGCGATCCACCAGTCGACGGCGATCGGCTCACCGAGGCGATCGCGCTCGGGAGAGACCCGCGTCCACAGGATCACCCGGTCGGGCCAGGGATCCCCGCTCGCCACGCCGTGTCGAAAGGGATTCGTCCCCGGCTCCACGGGCGCCGCGCCGGGATGATCGGCACAGCCCGGCAGCCCGGCTCCGAGCCAGGCCGCGCCCGCGAGGCCGGCCCCGAGAAAGCGTCTCCGATCCAGGCTCATCTCCGCCCGCCTCCGCTCGTCTCCGTCCCGTATGACCGTCGGGATCGGATGTCTCGGAGGGTAGCGGAGCGAGGCCCGGCCCGGTCAGGACTCGGGACGCAGCTTGTATCGGATGGGCAGTCGCTTCACGCCGCCCACGAGGCCGGAGTGGAGGCGGGACACCGGACCGGCCAGCTCGATCTCCTCGATGCGCGGGAGCAGGTACTTGTAGGCGACGATCATCTCGAGTCGGGCGAGATGAGCGC
>CAYXLY010000585.1:0-2674 GCA_964466005.1 uncultured Spirochaetaceae bacterium
GGCCATCGCGCGAATCTAGCAGCGCGTCGAAGAGCCTCCGTCGAGCCGGGTCACCGCATCCGGCTCGCGACCGACGCGTGAGATCGCAGGCGGGGTCGGAGCGACGGCGTCCGCGTCATTCGGACTCGGCGGCATGGGCCGGCGCGAGCCCGCCCGAGGCTCTCGGCGAGGTGGGCGGGCACGGTCCCCGGCTCCACTCGAGCTTCGAGACGAGCACCGCATCGAGCACGTCCCGCATGGTCCGGACCGGCACGAAATCGAGACGCTTCTTCAGCTCCTTCGGAATCTCGCGCAGATCGGCGACGTTGCGCTCCGGGATGACGATCGTGCGGATGCCCGCGCGCAGCGCCGCGAGCGCCTTCTCCCGGACGCCGCCGACCGGCAGCACGCGCCCGCGCAGCGTGACCTCGCCCGTCATCGCCACGTCCGCCCGGACGGCGACCTCCGCCGCCAGCGAGGCCAGCGCCGTCGCGATCGCCACGCCCGCCGAGGGGCCGTCCTTCGGCGTCGCGCCGGCCGGCACGTGCACATGGACCTGCTGATGCGAGAAGGTGCGCTCCGAGGCGCCGATCTGCGACAGGATCGATCGCACGTAGGAGAGCGCGGTCTGTCCGCTCTCCTTCATCACGTCGCCCAGCTGACCCGTGAGGACGAGCCCGCGACCATGAGAGAGATTCGCCTCCAGAGTCAGGACCTCGCCACCGGCCTCGGTCCAGGCGAGGCCGTTCACGAGACCGATCTCGGACTGGTCGGAGGCCTGGAGGTTCGAGAAGGGCGGCGGACCCAGCAGCCTGTCGAGGCTCTTCGTGCCGATCACCACCTTCGCGTCGTCCCCCTCGGCCCGTCGTCGGGCGACCTTCCGGCAGAGCGCCGCGATCTGGCGATCGAGGTTGCGGACTCCGGCCTCGTAGGTGTAGTCCGAGCAGAGCTCGGCGATCGCGCTGCGGGTCCAGGCGATCTGCTCGCTCGTCATGCCATGCTCCTCGACCTGCCGCGGAATCAGGAAGCGAGTCGCGATCTCGGCCTTCTCCTCGGGCGTGTAGCCCGAGAGCCGGATCACCTCCATCCGGTCGCGCAGCGGCGCGGGGATCGGATCGAGCATGTTCGCCGTCGCGATGAAGAGGACGCGGGAGAGGTCGAAGGGCGTGTTCAGGAAGTGGTCGCTGAAGTCCTTGTTCTGCTCGGGATCGAGGACCTCGAGCAGCGCCGCCGACGGGTCGCCCCGGAAGTCCGCGCCGAGCTTGTCGAGCTCGTCGAGCATCATGACGGGGTTGCTCGTCCCCGCCTGCTTCATCGCCTGGATGATGCGCCCGGGCAGCGCGCCGACATAGGTCCGGCGATGACCGCGGATCTCCGCCTCGTCGCGTACGCCGCCGAGCGAGACCCGCACGAACTCCCGGCCCATCGCACGGGCGATCGATCGGCCGAGGGAGGTCTTGCCGACGCCGGGCGGACCGGCGAAGCAGAGGATCGGGCCGCGCGAGTCCCTGCGCAGCTTGCGGACCCCCAGGAACTCGAGGATGCGGTCCTTCACGATGGACAGATGCGCATGGTCCTGATCGAGAATCGCGCGCGCCTCCTCGAGACCGAGCCGATCCGGCGAGCAGCGATCCCAGGGGAGCTCGACGACCCAGTCGAGATAGTTGCGGACGACCTGCGCCTCGGGCCCGTCGGGATGCATCCGTTCGAGCCGGCGAAGCTGTCGCAGGGCCTCCTCGTGGGTCTCTTCGGGCAGGCCCGCCTCGTCGACCTTGGCCCGGTACTCGTCGATCTCCTCGCCGCGGGGATCCACCTCGCCGAGCTCGTTCTGGATCGCCCGCAGCTGCTCGCGCAGGAACGCCTCGCGCTGCTCCCGCGAGTCCCTCGCGAGATCGTCGAGAGGGGGGCTCTGCAGCTCGGCCTGCACGGAGCCCACCTCGAGCTCGCGCTTCAGGAGCACGTCGACGCGGCGGAGCCTCGCCAGCGGATCCCGGGTCTCCAGGATCTCCTGGGCCTCGTCGAGGCGCAGACGAAGGTTCGAGGCGACCAGATCGGCCAGACGACCGGGACCCTGGGCGTTCGCCGTGATCGAGAGCACCTCGGGAGGGAGATTCTTGAGTGGCAGGATCTCCTCGACGCGAGCCCGCACGGCCCGCATGAGCGCCTCGCCTTCGACCGTCCAGTCCTCCTCGCCCTCCAGCTCCTCGTCGATCTCGGAGACCCGGACTCGCAGGCTCTCCCGATGCTCGATCACGGACTCGATGCGCGCCTTGCCGAGCCCCTGGACCATGACCTTCAGCCGGCCGTCGGGCATGCGCAGGCTGCGCATGACCATCGCGACGGTTCCCGTGCGATGGAGATCGTCGGGATCGATCTCCGGCGAGTCGGGGTTGCGCTGGGCCACCAGCAGGACCAGCCGATCCCCCTCCATTGCGTCCTCGACGGCCGCGATCGAGGCCGGCCGGGTCACGAAGAGCGGCAGCACCATGTAGGGGAAGACGACGAACTCGCGCAGCGCGAGGACGGGCAGCTCGTCGGACGATCGATCAGCCGGGGGCCTGCAATCCATGGGATGCTTTACGGTCGGCGTGCAGCCCACTTTAGACGCGGAACGAGAGTTGCGGAGCCTCGGATCGCGGCCTTCCACGAGATCGGAAGAGCACACGTCTGAACTCCAGTCACTCCGGAGAATCTC
>CAYXLY010000586.1:0-2673 GCA_964466005.1 uncultured Spirochaetaceae bacterium
CGACGGCCACGGAGGCCGCTGCGTTCGCGACGATACAGCTTTCGAGCAGGCTCGCCCCGGCCCCGCGGCAGAGGGCCAGCGCGGCGATCGACGTATCCCCCGCACCCTGCACGTCGAAGACCTCCGCGGGACGGGTGGGCACGTCGAAGGCGGCGCCGTTCGCGTCGAGCGCCGTCATTCCGAGAGAGCCGCGCGTCAGCACGATCTCACTTCCGCCGAGTGCGCGCTGGATCTTCTCGAGCCACGCCCGACGCCGCTCGAAGGTGTCCGCCGCTCCCGGGAGGAAGCGGTGGGCCTCCTCGAGGTTGGGCTTGACCAGAGCCGCTCCCCGGAAACGGTCGAGGGCATTCTTCGGATCCGCGACGACCGGCCGTCCATGACGGCGCGCGAGCTCGATGATCCAGCTTCCCAGGTCGTCCGAGAAGAGGCCCTTGTCGTAGTCCTGCAGGAGGACGACGTCGCAGCCCGCGAGGCGCGCCTCGATGGCCGTGCGGACCGCTTCGATCCGGACCCGGGCGACCGGCTCGTCCGACTCCCGATCGAGTCGAAGCATCTGTCGGGATCGAGCGACCACCCTGAGCTTGTGCGGCGTGGGGCGTTCGGGCGTCCGGACGACGCCGGAGGCGGGAATCCCCAGCTCGCCCAGACACTCGAGAGCCGCGTCGCCCTCGGCGTCGGCGCCGGCGAGAGCGACCAGCTCACACCGACCGCCCAGCGTCCGGATCCCCGCGGCGACATTGCCGGCGCCGCCCAGCGTCTTCCGGGTCGACCGCACCCGGACGATCGGGACCGGCGCCTCGGGGCTGATCCGGTCCGCGTCTCCCACGCGATACTCGTCGAGGAGGAGGTCTCCCACGACCAGCGCCCGCAGGCCGGGCAGGCGCTCCAGCACGCGCTCGATCCGCCGCGCGTCCGGAACGGATGCCCCGATCTCGCCGCCCGCGGACGCGCCCCGGTCTTCTTCCCCTCTCAAGCGGGCTCCTCCTCGGGTCCGGCCCCGGATCCGCCCCCCGATCCGACGCGCAGTGCCTCCGCGAAGCGCGGCTCGGCCGGGAGCCCGCGAAGATGCCACAGCAGCAGGCCCCAGCGCTCCGCGAGCCGCCCTCGGATCCGAGTCGAGAAGGGAGCGGCCGTCAGCAGCAGCGGAAACGCGAGGGCGGTTCGCGAGGCACGCACGACCTGCACCAGGCGCATCACGCCACGCCCGTGGTGTCGAGCCAGATACCGGTACAGGGAGCGGTGATACTCGACGCGGGTGGCCAGCGGCGCCCGGCGCTTGCTGCTCGCGCCGAGGCGGTGCATCGCCGACAGCTGCGGCGCATGGAAGACCCCATGGCCGGCCTCGCGTACGCGACGGCAGTAGTCGGTCTCCTCGAGGAAGAAGAAGAAGGACTCGTCGAGGAGCCCGACCGTCTCGAGCAGCTCTCCCCGCATGAAGAAGACCGCCCCGCGAACGGCCTCGGCCTCGATCAGACGACCCCGGTCCACGGCCCGGGAGGAGCGGCTCCGCGAGAGCCCCGCGCCCGGACGCAGCCGACGGAGCAGGGGGCCGGGAAGGAGCTCGCTCGCCGCGTCGGGCAGGGGATGCACCGAGCGCTGGAGGCGTCCGTCCGGATGCCGCAGGGAGCCTCCGAGCACGCCGATCTCTGCACGCTCGTCGAGCAGGCGCAGGCCTTCCGCGAGCAGGTCGGGCTCGATCTCGACGTCGCTGTTGAGCAGCAACACGTGGCGTCCGCGACGACTTCGCAGACCGAGATTCACCGCTGCTGCGAAGCCCCGATTGCGGACGAGTGCGAAGAGACGCACGCCGGGATGCGACCGCGCGATGGCCGCCGGGCTGCCGTCGAGGGAGCCGTTGTCGATCACGATCGTCTCGATCGGCCGGCCCGCTGCGAAGGCCGTCGCGCGTGCGATCGATGCCAGGCAGGCGAGCGTGCGCGCTCGGGTCTCGAAGCTCGCCACGATCACCGTGAGGTCGAGCTCCGGGCTCACTCGGACGCGCCCACCGGGCCTGTGGCCGCCCCGTGTCCTCTCGCCGTCCGGGAGAGCAGCCGCTCCACGGCCTCCATCGCCTCGCCCGGTCCGATCGAGACGAGGCAGCGGTGGTCGATCGGGCAACGGCGTCGATAGCAGGGCCGGCAGGCATGGTCGGTCTCCAGAGCCTCGACCCGCTCGAGATTCTCGCTCGTCTTCGCGACCGAGGTCGGCCCGAAGAACACGACCGCCGGCGTGCCGAAAGCGATCGCCACGTGGCGCGCGCCCGCATCGTTGCAGACCAGCAGACGCGCTCTTCGCAGCAACGCCTTCAAGGCGCCGAGATCGAGCGCCCCCGCCAACACGATGCAGTCCCCGGATCGTCGCATGGCCGACCGGACGGCCTCGAGCCGCGCTCGCTCGGGCCCGGTCCCGACCAGCACGACCCGCTCGCCCCGTCCGATCAGTCGATCGGCCAGCGCCGCAAAGGACTCGCTCGGCCAGCATTTCGAGGGGCCGAACGAGGCCCCGGGAGCCAGCACGATCGGCGCCGGGTCGTCCAATCCGATCGCGTCGACCCCCGCTCCACGCAGCGAACGATCGAGTCGCGCCTCCTCCTCCGCCGTCACCACCAGCTCGAGCCCGAGATCCTCGTACTGGATGAAGCCTGGGGCGGCGGGGATGCAGAATGTCCGTTCG
>CAYXLY010000587.1:0-2672 GCA_964466005.1 uncultured Spirochaetaceae bacterium
GGGGCCCCGTCGGATCGAGATCGACATGGTCGAGTTCTCGGGAGCGGGATTCCAGGAGGTGGACCACCGCCTCGTGAGCCTGCGGCTCGTCGAGTTCGGGCTCAGCCGGGCGGCGATGTTCTCGGCGCAAGGCGAGGTGTTGAGGCCCTCCGAGGTCCTCTACAAGCGGCCGGTGATCCTCCAGCGGGGTCGCTTCCGTCCTCCGACGACGGTGCACATGGACATCCAGCGGCGGGCCCTCGAGCAGTTCTCGCAGGATCCCGACGTCGACCGCCATCGGGTGGTGTCCCTGCTCGAGATCGGACTGAGCGAGCTTCACGAGTCGGGGGGCGGCGACGAGGACTTCCTCGACCGGATTCGCGCCCTGACGGCGGGCAATCAATCCCTCCTGATCTCGGATTACCCGGAATACCATCTCGTGGCCGAGTACCTGGCGCGCTATGCCGCGACGCAGATCGCGCTCCCGATCGGGATCGTCAGCTTCCTGGAGCTGATGGACGACGCCCGATACGCCCATCTGCATGGGGGGCTCCTCAGCGTCTGTGGCCATCTCTTCGGCATGGGCACCCGGCTCTACGTCTATCCCGGCATCGACCGCAAGACGGGCGAGCGACTCGATCTCGAGACCTCGAGGCCGCCGGCGTCCGTCGCCACCCTCTTCACCTACCTGATCGAGAAGGGCTACGTGCGACCGCTCGACGGGCTGCCCGACGCGCGTCTGGTGATCCGGTCCGACGACGTGCTCGCGATGATCCAGCGAGACGACCCGGACTGGGAGACCTTCGTCGAGCCCGAGGTGGCGGTGGCGATCCGGGAGCAGGGACTCTTCGGAGCCGGCCGTCGAGCCCGGGAACAGGGCGCTCGGAGAGCAGTGGAGTGACCCGATGAGCGCCGCTGTCGGGTGCTCGTGGCCGGGCGAGCGCCGTCCGGCGACGCCCGGTGCCCCGCGGCCGTGCGCAGACGCTCGCGGGGTCCGGAGCGGTCGGGAAGGAGAGGACGCATGGCGGACGTGAGATTCGATTTCAGCGGGGCCCGGGTCCTCGTCACCGGCGGCTCGAGCGGCATCGGGCTCGGGATCGCGAGCGCCTTCGCGGAGGCGGGCGCGTCCGTCACCGTCACCGGGCGCCGCGCCACGGCCGCCGAGTACGAGACGGATCTCTCGGCCTTCGACTACCAGCCGGCCGAGATGACCGACGACGCGAGCCTCGAGGCCCTGGCGGCCTCCATCGCGAATCTCGACGTCCTCGTGAACAATGCAGGCACCTCCCTGATGGCAGAGGACGAGTGGCGGCCCGAGGTCTTCGAGAAGGCGGTGCGGCTCGCCCTCTTCGCCTCGTTCCGGCTCGCCGTCGCGCTCAAGCCCCGGATCGCGCAGAGCCGGATCGAGGGCGGAGGGAGCGTGCTCAACATGGCGAGTCTCTCCGCCTTTCGCGCCGTCACGGTCGTGCCGGGCTATGGCGCCGCGAAGGCGGCCATCGTCCAGATGACGCGGAACATGGGCGTGGCGTGGGCGCTCGAGAACGTGCGGGTGAACGCGGTCGCTCCCGGGCTGATCGAGAGCAACATGACGATCGGGATGAAGGGAACCCCGTTCGAGGACCCCGAGATCGACCGGACCCCGATGAAGCGCTGGGGCACGCCCGCCGACGTGGCCCCGGCCTACCTGTTCCTGGCGAGTCCCGCAGCACGCTTCATCACCGGCCAGACGCTCTGCGTCGACGGCGGTCAATCGGTGGCGTGAGGGGCCCGTCCGACCCGCGCCGACCGGCTCGCGCGCGGGCCGGATCGAGAGCCGCTCAGCCCCTCGCCGCCCACTGCATCCGCCAGCTCCGGAGCTCGCTCACCAGCTCCCGGGCCGTCTGGATCCGGTCGCCCGGATCCTTCTCGATGCAGCGCATGCAGATCTCCTCGAGCTCTGCGGGGATCCGCCGCGAAGGCGCTCTCTTCGAGGGCCGTTCGGGCTTCTCCGTCCGGGCCTTCGCGAGCAGGTCGTCGAGCGTCTCGTCGTCGAACATGTGCTTGAGCGTCAGGATCTCGTAGAGCACGACGCCCAGGCTGTAGACGTCCGTCCGATGATCGATGTCGCGCGACTCCTCGATCTGCTCCGGGGACATGTAGAGGGCCGTGCCCTGGAGGCGACCCTGCGCGGTGAGCGAGGGGTCCTGGTTCGAGAGCATCGGGAGCTCGGGCAGCTCTTCCGGCTCCATGCTCCAGACCTTGGCGAGCCCCCAGTCGAGCAGGAGCACCTCGCCAAAGGGCCCCATGAGGATGTTCGCGGGCTTCACGTCGCGATGGATGACGCCATGCGTGTGGGCGTAGTCGAGCGCGTTCCCGATCTGGATCAGGATCGTCACCATGCGATGGAGGCCGTAGCCCTCGAGACTCTCGCTCTCGGACTCCGCCTGCCGCTCGAGGACCTCCTTCAAGGTGTCGCCCTCGACGAGCTTCATCGTGAAGTAGTAGTGGCCCGTGTTGTCCCGGCTCAGCTCGTAGATCGGGATCGTGTTCGGATGCTGGAGATTGGCCGTGACGCGCGCCTCGCGGATGAAGCGCTTCTGCTCGAAGGGGTCGTCGGCAATCTCGCGCCGAAGGGCCTTGTAGGCGACCGTGCGGCTCAGATGATAGTCGCGACAGGACTGGATGATGCACTTCCCGCCCCGCGCGATCGTCCT
>CAYXLY010000588.1:0-2669 GCA_964466005.1 uncultured Spirochaetaceae bacterium
CCGAATCCGACCAGCCCGACCAGCCTCGCCCGAGCGGAGCCACCGGCGCGGGATGCCCGACGAGAGCCGGGCGACAGGGAGGAGCCGGGCGACAGGGAAGAGCCAGGCGACAGGAAGGACGGGGAGAGGCGCGGCATCAGGATCCCTTTCTCAGGTCGGGTCGGGTCGGTGTGGGGTCGCGGGCGAGGCCGAGGTCGAGCTCGAGGACCGGATCGAGGCCGTGGCCACGGTCGGAGCCGGCGGATCTGATGGCGCGGACGGAGCGGACTGAGCCTCCTCGGCGAGGGCCGAGCAGCAGGAGGAAGGCGCTGCCGACGAGCAAGGCGCTCGCGGCGCCCGGCTCGGGCAGCGGGATCCGCAGGTCGTCGACGTTGTAGAAGAAGCCGCTCGTGGGCGTCGCGCCCCCGGCTTCGAGGCGTGCGGACGAGAAGGGTGCCGCCCCGACGACGCCCAGGAAATAGCGGCGATAGGCGCGGCCGCCGAAGGTGCCGAGCGCCTCGCCGTCCGAGAGCGCCAGGCTGGCCGTCGACTCGCCCGGGACGAGCAGCAGCAGATCGTCGTCGAAGAGCGCCGCGTCCGGCTCCTCCGGCGTGATGATCGTGAGGCCGAAGGCCAGGACCGGCTCGGGGAAGCTGAAGTCGAGGGTCGTGCCGGCCGTGAGCGCGTCGAAGTTGCCCGGATCCCCGACGCCGAGGGATCGGCTACCGCTGCTGGCGGGATTGTCGCCGGCGTCGGCCACGACCCGGAGCGAGAGCGAAGGCCCGCCCGGATCGAGCACGTCGGCCAGCGGCCCCGGCAGGGTGATCCCGCCGGTCCCGCCGTCCGGCCCGACCAGGGTCGTTCCGCTCACGTCCGTCCCGCCCGGGATCGACTCGAAGTCGAAGGTCGCGAGGCTCTCGGGGTTCGCGGCCGCGAAGGCGTCGTGGGTCGTGAAGGCGCCGGGCGCCGCCGTCGCCGGGTCCGGGGCCGCGCTCAGGAGGACGGTGAGCAGGGCCGCAGTCCCGAGAGCTCTTGCGAACGCGCTCGCGTATCCGCTTCCGACCCGCCCGAGGCTCGAACCGAGCCCCTGGGCTGATCGCCCAGAGGGCTGCTGGCTGGGCCAATGGGTGCACTGCCCGGTGGTCCGCTGGTCGGGCTGCCCGCTGGCCCTCTCGTTGGGCCGCCGTCTGGACGGACGCCGCGCGATGCCCGGCGGCGAGCGGAGGAGGAGAGGGGGGCGGGGCACGGCGAGCTCCTGCAGATCCGGACGCTGGGCCCTCAGTATGTGAGATCAGGAGAGTAAGTCCAGCGTCATGCGGTGAGAGCACTTCCGTTACATGCTCAGGCTTCATGATCAGACCGCCCGCAGTCCGGGAGCGTGTCAGCTCTCATCGGGCGAGGATCCTGGGAGTCTCATGAGCATGGGCCATATCCAGGCAGCCATGGATCCCCGCACGCGCCCATCTTGCGTGTGGGCTGTCGATCGATCCGGCTGGCTCGGCGTGCGGATCGCCGTGATGGTCCTGGACTTCACCAATCGCCAGGCGGGCGTGGGTCTGCCTCCAGAGCCGACTGCCGGGGTCGGCGATCCGGGACGAGCAGGCGGTCGAGGGTGACGCTCCGGGCGACCTCATGTTCGAGGGGACGGATCGCGACGCGCGGATCGCGTGCCAGGCTCCAGAGAAACGACGCGACCACCAGCGGTCTGAGGCGGACCGCCCTCCGCCCACCGGCTACTCCTCGCCCCTTGCCGCGCGGAACGCTCGTAGGAACTCTCGATCCTTGGCTCGGCCGCTGGCTTCCTTCGAGCGCAGCAGCTTGTCGAGCTGGCCGACTCGAACGCGGGACCCTGCCACTTCAAACTCCGCCGCGTCCTCCGACAAGGCTGGGTAATCGAACCCGCTGATCGAGGTCAGCAGGTCGATCTCCCCATACTCGGGATGGATCGCCGAGATGCTGGCCCCGTTTTCGACGACGCGTGTGAGGACCAGGGCGTCTTCCACGTCGACGAAAGGCTCGCCCCCCGCTTCGAAGGCGTATCCGAGCCGCGAGAGAACGCCTAGCGCCCGCGCCAGGTTGATCGATGCCGGTGCGAGCAGCGCATCGATATCCAGCGTGGAGAAGGCATCCGAAGGCGTTCTCGCATAGAAGTTGATGCCGCCGACGCCGACGACGACGAAATCGACGTCGGCTTCCGAGAGCGCCGCGAGGGCTCGGGCGAATCCACTATCGCCCGTCGACACGCTTCGCTTGCCGGATTTCTCGTTGGAACTTCAGCGCCTGCGCCATCGCATCGAGCACCCAGGTCTTGTCGCTTCCGGGGCGATTCCAGGGGGCGTTCGATATTCTCCGCGCAATCTCCGACAGCGTCTCAGCCATGCTTGCTGCTCTTTCGAGTGTGACGCCGAGAGAATAGCTCGAATGGCTGCGCTTGAAATCGGCGGCCGGGGGAGCGCGAAGATCTCCCCCGCTGTTATCTTTTGGAGATGACGACGACCCACCGCAGCTTCGTCTCCTACATCGATCGCACGCGCGACTACTATGCCGCCCAGGGCTACGAGCGGCCCTACGCGTGGGCGCGCCATACGGAGGCGCCCTTCACGCCGCTGCCGCGTCCGCTGGCCGAGTGCCGCGTCGGGGTCGTCACGACGGCGAGCCCCTGGCGCGAGGGGGAGAGCGTGGACGGGGTG
>CAYXLY010000589.1:0-2667 GCA_964466005.1 uncultured Spirochaetaceae bacterium
AGGGAGTCGGAGGACCGATCGGCTCCAGCAGGTCGTCGGTGACGACGGCGGGCCGGGAGAGGCAGCCCCCGACCAGCAGGACCTGCGCGAGCAGGCCCGCGAGCACGAGCGATCGGCTGCAGCGCCCTCGGCTCCGCCGCGACGAGGGCTCCGCCGCTTCCGGGAGGCGTCGCGAGCGTCCGTGACTAACGATCGAATCGGTCGGCATCGATCCCCAGAGTGAAGGCGAGATAGGCCTCGAGGCTGCGGGCCGCCTCGAGCTTCTCGGGATGGCCGTCGTGGCTCGCGACGACCTCGTAGAGCTGGATGGCGGCGTCGGAGAGCTCGCGGAATCGGGCCGGGTCGAAGCGGAGACCTTCGGCGGGCGCGGCCGCGATGTACTGTCGGGAGAGCTCGGCGTAGTAGTCGGCGAGCCGGAGAAGATGCCCGAGGCGCTTCTTGCTCGAGCCGTGGCGGGTCGCCACGCGCTGGAGCTCCTGGAGCGCGATCAGATGACCGCTCGGAATCGCGAAGCGCATCTCGACGAAGTAGTGGGCTCGGATCTCGTCGGCGCGCTCGATCTCCTCCTGGACGATCCAGCGGTAGTGGTCGTCCCGCACGTCGGGAAGGATCGACGAGAGCCGGTCGACGCGGTCGTCGAGCTCGAGTCGGACGCGTTCGGCGTCGAGCGGCAGCGGCTCCAGCCCGGCGTCCGAGAGCGGATCGACGAGCTCCAGCCCCACGCCGAGCGCGCTCGCGATGCGTTCGTTCACGGCGGCGCCCTCGAGCGCAGGCTCGCGCAGCGCGCCGGGCAGACGAGCCGCCTCGCGATAATGCTGTGCGGCCAGGTCGTAGGCGCGCAGTCGCTCCAGCGCGCGCGCCTTGGCGAAGGCCAGGACCGGGTCCATGTAGCCGCTGCGGATCGCGTCGGCCTGGGCTCGCTCGAGGTTCTCGAGCCGCAGGAGCGAGGCCCGGTAGACGTTCCGACCCGTGAAGTCGACCGCGGGCGGGAAATGATAGGTGTCGTCGGGCACGTGTCGGCGCAGCACGGCCACCGTCTCCAGGATCCCCTCGCTCGGCCCGTACTCCGCCTCGGCCTGCTTGCGGGAAAAGGTCTGACAGCCGAGACCCGGTCCGAACGCGAGCGGCAGGGCCAGCAGCGCGAGAAGGAGGGGCGGGGATCGCCGGGCCTGTCGGGATGCCCGGGCGGTGCGCGGGCGGAGGACGATCAAGAGCGTTTCCGGGTCCGGCCTTCCGTCGGGCGCCGGCCTCCCTTCGTCGCGCGCCGCGTCCGGCTCTCGCTCGCGTCGCCGCCTGCTTCGGAGGCTCCGCGACGCGTGACGATGGCGTTCAGCATCTTCTCGGTCGCGGTGATGGCGGCGGTCAGCTGATCGGAATCGACGCCCAGGGTCGAGAAGGTCTCTCCAGGCCTGCCTCGGCCGCGGCGGGTGGGCGGCTCGATCTGCCAGGTCACGGTCGTCTCGACCAGGGCCCCCGTGCGGCCTCCCGGCGGAATCCGGACGCGGTAGTCGGCGAGCTTCGGAACCTCGATCCCGAGCGGCTGCGCCGCCTTCTTCAGGGCGTTCATGAAGGCGTCGTAGCCTCCGTCGCCCGTCGCCTCGGCCTTCTCGACGAGTCCCTGATAGGCGAGCGCGACGCGGGCGCGGGGCGGCTCGACGGAGTCGACGTCCACGCGGTAGCTCTCGATCTTGACGAGCTGGTCTTCGGGCGTCTTGAGGACGTCGGCGATCAGGTACGGGAGGTCCTCGGGCGTGACGATGTGCTTGCGGTCGCCGAGCTCGACGATCCGTCGCAGGACCAGGTCGCGATCGTGATCGGGCAGATCGATGCCCATGGCGCCGAGGTTGTGATCCAGTGAGGCCTTGCCGCTCATCTTGCCGAGGGCGTATCGGCGCGCTCCGCCGAAGCGGGTCGGGGCCAGGCGGGTCGCATAGAGGTCGCCCTTGGCGTCCCCGTCGGCATGGATGCCGGCAGTCTGGGTATAGACGTCCCGTCCGATGATCGGTGCGTTGGCGGCGAGCTCCTTGCCGCTGAAGGTGGCCACCATCTCGGAGATCGCCGTCAGCCGGCTCTCTCGGATGCTCGTCCGGACGTCCGTGTGGTCGTGGATCGCTGCCACCACCTCGGCCAGGGAGGTATTGCCCGCTCGCTCGCCCATGCCATTCACGCTGGTGTGGACACCGCGCGCACCGGCCTGGATCGCTGCCAGGCAGTTCGCCGTGGCCAGGCCGTAGTCGTCGTGGCCATGGAACTCGAAGTCGACGGCGGGCCAGGTCGCCGTCATCAGCCCGACGAAGCGCGTCACGTCGACCGGCGAGAGCTGCCCGAGGGTATCCGCGAGGTAGATCCGCGCGACCCGAAGCTCCCGCAGCAGCTGGACCATCGCGAACACGTAGTCGAAGGAGTCCCGCACGCCGCTCGACCAGTCCTCGAGGTAGACGTTCACGGTGAGCCGCTTGCGGCGGGCGTAGCGGACGGTCTCGGCGATCCGCTCACGATGCGTCTCGGGCGTCTGGCCGAGCTGCTGGGTACAGTGGCGCTCGGAGCCTTTCGTCAGCAGATTCAGGACCTTGCCGCCGGCCTCGCAGATCCAGTCGACGGATTTCCGGCCGTCGCTGTAGCCGAGCATCTCCACGCGCTGGATCAGTCGCGCCTTGCGTGCCCACC
>CAYXLY010000590.1:0-2661 GCA_964466005.1 uncultured Spirochaetaceae bacterium
GCGGGTCCGCGCTCCTCACCGGCGATCGCACCGGCCTCTCACTCGCTCTCGACCGCTGTCTCTCCGTCTCGGCCGAGGCGATCGAAGCCGGTGCTCTCCGGATCGAGACGCCCACGCTCCCCTGCCTCGACTCCCGCGAGGGCGAGCCCCTGATCGCCTATCACTTCGAGGATCGCCTCCTCGAGATCGAGCTCGCCTCGGAGCCCGCGCCGTTCTCGTTCGCGATCTCCCGAAACGGCGCGCAGGTCGAGACCGTCGAGGGCGAGTGGCCGGCCATCGGCCTGCGGATGCGGCGGCAGGAGGGCGCCTGGCGAGCGGGCAAGGCGAGCGTCCGAGGAGGCCGTCTGCGCCTGCGCAGGCGAAGCCTCGAGCTCGTCGACGTGGGTGCGAAGGTTCGGCTCGAGGAAGGCCGGGTCCGGGATCTCCAGCTCGAGATCTCCGAGCTGAAGAGTCTTCAGTCCCCCCCACTCTGGACCCCACTCCGATTCGAGCTCGACGCCGTCCGGGAGAGCCGGAACGAGCCCCTCCCCTTCCGAGCGACGCTGAGTGATGCGCTCGGGATCTTCGTGCTGGAGGCGACGGGACGACGGCGAGAACGAATCGGGGAGGCACGCCTGACCCTGCATCCCATCCGCTTCATTCCCGACGCCACGGAGCTCGCCGACCTCTCGCCCCGGCTCGCCATCTGGGTCGATGCGCTCACGGGCGAGGTCGCCTTCGACGGGGAGGTGGCCTGGAGCCCGGATGGGATCCGGAGCGGAGGCTCACTCATGCTCGACGATCTCGGGCTCTCGCTCACGGCGTCGAGCCTCTCCGGAATCCAGAGTCGGATCCGATTCTCGAGCCTCTTCCCACTCCGGACTCCCGAGAGTCAGGAGGTCGACATCGCCCTCCTCGATGCGGGCATTCCGCTGACCGACGGAGAGGGGCGCTTCGACCTCCGGAGCGGGCCCGAGCTGGCCGTGACGGAGCTCGGCTTCGAGATGGCGGGAGGACGGATCCGGGCCGAGCCCTTCACGATCGATCCGATGAATCCGACGACCCTGCAGATGCGCTTGAGGGCCGAGGGCGTCGAGCTCTCCGAGCTCGTCGAGGTCAGCGGCATCCCGGGTCTCGAGGGGCAGGGTCGCTTGAGCGGCCGGATTCCCCTGAAGCTCTCGGCCGAGGGCCTGCGAATCGACGAGGGAAGGCTGGACGCGAGACGTGAGGGCGTGCTCCGCTACCGGCCGACGAAGATGCCGGGCTTCCTGAGCGGCGAAGACCTTCGGAGTCGCCTGCTGCGCGAAGCCCTCCAGGACTATCGATACGACGAGCTCTCCCTCTCCGTCTCCGGAGAGGTCGCCGACGAGCAGCAGGTCCGGCTCGTCGCTCGTGGGCATAATCCCGACTTTCTCGACGGCCATCCGGTCGAGCTCGACGTCGAGTTCACGGGTCCGCTGGTCAGCGTCCTGCAGAGAGCCCTCGGGGGCTCCGTCCCGATCGGCGGAGCGGGCGGACCATGAGAGGCAGCCATCGGGAAGAAGAGGGAGATCGATCCATGCATTGGAGGACCCATCGGCCAGACCGCTCGGAGGGCGCGAGCACCCTGCTCGCGATCACGATCTCGACGCTCGCCATCGCTTGCACGCCGACCGTTCAGCTCCAGGCGCCGGAGGAGCCGATCCGATTCGACGTCAACGTGAAGGTGACGGAGGAGAAGCGCGTCCAGATCGACCGAGCCGTCCTGGACCTCATCGAGAAGAATCCGCAGCTCTTCGGCTTCCAGCCCGGGGAGGTCCCAGGAGCCCGGACCGAGCCGTCGGAGACCTCGTCGCGAGAGGCCTCATCGGAGCCCGATTCGAATGTCCAACGAGGACCGGACGCGGAGTCCGGATCCGGATCGAGGAGTGATTCCCCATGACCCGACGCCATTTCCTCACTCTCTTCCTGATGCTCCAGGCGACGATCGGCTTCGCGCCGGCCGCGTGGGCGCAGTCCCCCAGCCTGGCGGAGGCCAAGGAAGAAGGACTCGTCGGCGAGCGGCCCGATGGGCTGGTGGCCGCCGTGCCGGACGACCCTTCGTCCGAGATCCGAGAGCTCGTCGACCGCGTGAATCAGAAGCGCAAGACGCAATACGAGCGGGTAGCGCAGCAGACCGATACCCCCGTCCGGGCCGTTCAGGCCCGCGCCGGCAAGCAGATCATCGCGAGGCTGCCCGAAGGCCAGTACTTCATGGACGCGGCCGGCAGCTGGCGACGGAAGTAGGACTGCCGTCCCGTCCCTCCCGGCTCCCCCTCCCGGCTCCGCTCCGGCGAGGCCCACTCTCTCCGGCGCAGAGACCCGTCGACGCCCCGACCTCGATCTTCTCTCCTCGATCGGGCGGCCATCGGGTTATGATGGACCGGCTCTTTCCGGAGGCCTCGATCGATCATGGAAGCGACCTCGACCCGGGAGCAGGACCCGGGCATCCTGACGAGCGGGGAGGCGGTCCGATCCAACCGGATCCTGAACGCCATCTCGATTCTGCTGCCGATCGCGGCGTCGATCTACGCCGTCGTGCACTGGCACCGATTCGCTCCGACCGCCGTCACGGTCGCGCTCTTCGGCCTCTTCTTCGTCGCACAGACGGTCGGGGTGGGAATCGGACTTCATCGCTACTTCACCCACGCCGCCTTCGAGACG
>CAYXLY010000591.1:0-843 GCA_964466005.1 uncultured Spirochaetaceae bacterium
GTCGAAGAGGTCCCGCCCCGGGATTGGGGCCACGAGACGATCCCGATCCCCGAGCTCGGCTTCGAGCCCGACGTCGGCTTCCACCTCGGCGCGGCCGCTCTGCACACGCGCTACGGGTTCCGTCGCCATCCCTGGAGCAGTCGACATCACCTGGGCTTCGGTTGGGCCTTCGGGGCCAACGCACCGCGCGCTCGCTACCGCGGCGTGTTCCGCCCCGAGAGCTCGAAGCGCATGACGAGCGTCGAGCTCGGCTACTCCGGCATCGAGGTGCTGCGCTTCTACGGCTTCGGCAACGAGACGAACAGCCAGGGAGGCGACTCCCGCTTCCGGGTCCGCAACCAGTTCTACCATGCACGCACCAGCGCGATCTGGCCGATCGCCGGCGACCTCGTCCAGCTCTCCACCGGCGGCGAGGCCCAGCTCTCACGTACGTCGCGCGGCGACCGGCTGGTCGACGATCTGGCGCCCTACGGCAATCACGATTTGGGTCTCGTCGGCGTCTTCGCCGGACTCCGCCTCGACACCCGCCGCTCGCTGCCGAGCGAGGACCCGGGCCTGGAGCTCCCGCTCCACGACGATCCCGCGGCCGGCTTTCCGACCTCGGGCTTCGTCTTCGATCTGAGTGGCCACTTCCGGCCGCCCCTGATCGACGTCGTCGACTCCTATGGCTGGATCGAGGGCTCGCTCTCCGGCTTCGCCAGCCTGGGACCCGGCGCGCGCTTGACGCTCGGGCTGCGCGTCGGCGCGAAGGAGACCTTCGGCCGGACGCCATTCTTCGACGCCGCGAGCATCGGAGGCGGCGCCTTCTTCAGCGGGAACGCCAACAACCGCGGCTTCCGAAGC
>CAYXLY010000591.1:853-2660 GCA_964466005.1 uncultured Spirochaetaceae bacterium
CCAGCGTGACTTCCTCGTCCTCGACCTCGTAGGAGCCGATTTCGATCCGCAGGGGGACGCCGTTGAGTTCGTGCTCGTTGTACTTGAAGCCGGGATTGCGGTTGTCGCGGTCGTCCAGTTCGACACGGACGCCCGCCTCCTCCTCGCGCGCCTGAAGATCGTCGTCCCGAGCGACGTCGGCGTGCTCGCCTTCGCCGACGTCGGTCGGGTCTTCCTCGACGACGAGAGCTCCGACGACTGGCATCCGAGCGCCGGGGGCGGGATCTGGGTCTCGCCACTGGTGCGGACGAATACGATCAGCCTCTCGGTCTCGCACAGCGAAGAAGAGACGCTGGCCTACCTGCGCATGGGCTTCCACTATTGAAGACCGGTCTCCGGGTCGACCTCGCGCACTGGGGGGCGGCCGAGCCCGTGTCCGAATCGCGGAGCGTGGCGGAGCCGGGCGCGTCGCCCGCCCGGATCGTCGGTGGCGCACGGCACCCGCGCGACGAGCGCCTGGACGCCCGACGCCTCAGATCCCGCCAGAGCACTCCGGACCCGCCGCCGCGCTCTGACGCCGCAGCTCCGAGGGACTGCACCCGACGAATCGTCGCAGGAGCCGGCGGAGCGTGGACACATCGGTGTAACCGACTGCCTCCGAGATCTCGCCGAGCGAAAGGGAGGAGGTCTGCAGGAAGTGCGCGGCCTGCTCCGCTCGGATCTTCTGCACGAGTCGACTCGGCCCCTGGCCGGTCGCTTTGCGAATGCGGCGATCCAGGGTACGTGGGCTCATTCCGACGGAGTGCGCGAGCTCCCCGATGCTGAAGGGACGTGCGATGTTCGACCGGATCCAGCGATCGATCTCCGTAATCGTCGGGGGAAGTCCGGCGACGAACGAGAGCGCCATGTATCGCGCTTGCGATGGACGCTGATCGATGACGAGGAAGCGCGAGACCTTCCGGGCGAGGTCGACGGAGACGGCACGCGCGATCAGGTGAAGCATCAGATCCAGTTGCGCGAGCGCCGCACCCGCCGTGATCACGTCACTCGATTCCACGGTCATCCGACTCTCGTCGAGCTCCACGTTCGGGTAGCGTCGACGAAACTCGCTTCCGAGCCACCACGTCGTCGTCGCCGTTCGTCCGTCGAGCAGCTCGGCTTCCGCGAGCGTGAAGACGGCCGAGCACGACGCCGCCACCAGGGGGAAGCGGGGCCCGGATCGACGCAGCCACTCGACCATCGACCGTCCGGTTCGCCCCGCGAAGAAGTCCTCGACCCCGCGTGGCGTCGTGAGCCCCAGGCCCGGAACGACGAGCGCGTCGAAGCGGCTGGGCTTCGTGTTCGGAAAAACGGCGAATCTCCCACCCGCCTTCGTTCGAATGCGGCGCCGCCGTGGAAAGAAGAGGGTGGCCGACAGTCGCTCTCGCGAACGCTGGGATTCCAGGACCTGATTCGCCGCGTAGATCGCGTCGAGCGTCAGGCCGAGGCTCGAGTCGGCGATGCCGTCGGGAGCGAGGACGAGGATTCGATACATTGGCGAATTCTGCCTGATCAATGTCGATTCAGCCAATCCCCGATACGGATTGGAATCGATAGCCTGGCGCCATGTCAAGCACTTCATCGACCGAACACGACTCCCTCGAGGATTTCGACCCACGCGAGATCGAGATCGGAGCCGTCAGCAAGCGTGTCTACGTAGCCGGGAGCGGCCCCCCCGTGATCGTGATGACGGAGATGCCCGGGATCAGTCCACAGGTCGCGCGATTCGCGAGGTGGGTCCGAGACGCCGGGTTCAAGGTGGTCAATGTCGACAGCACGGTCATCGCGC
>CAYXLY010000592.1:0-2657 GCA_964466005.1 uncultured Spirochaetaceae bacterium
CGCAAGGAGAAGGCCCCCTCCACCGCCCGCCGCTCCGAAGGTCGCATAGCCGGCGGCTGCAGCCCGTTACCGAGGGCGTATCCGGGCGCAGCGCTGAGACCGAACCAGGCTTGCGGGTCCGCCCGGGCCTCGACGAGCTCCTCCGCGCTGACGATCCGGAAGGCCTTCGTCCGCGCCGCCTCCGCCTCCAGGATGTCCCGGGCCGCCAGGGCATGCGTCGCGTCCCGCGCGTAGACATAGGCGGTCCGCCCCTGGGAGCGGACGAGTGCCAGCCAGCTCCGCACTCCCGTCGAGGAGCGCGGGTCGCGCCCCACCAGACCCGCGGCGACCAGGGCCACGTTCGGGTCGACGCGCGTGTGGACGGGTCGATAGGCCACGTCGCCCACGACGAAGAGGGCCGTGTCCGCGAGTCGGCCCTGCGCCGCCAGGCAGTCGACGATGCGGCCGATCGCGCGATCGACGCGAGCCAGGGCCTGGCCGGCCTGCGCGCTGCCGGGACCGGCGGCGTGGAAGATCGCCTCCGTCTGCGAGAGACGCAGGAGCCAGAGGCCCGGATCCCGCTCGGATCCGGCGACGCGACAGACCAGCTCCGCGAAGGCCGCGTCGCGCTCGGCGGGCGTCGGCCAGCTGAGCGGACTCCGCTCTCCCCGACCGGACGGCTCCGACGTCTCCGCCGTTGCCGAAGCCGCCTGGCGGGAGGGCGCTCTTCTCTCCGCTCCTTCGATCTTCACGCCCGCCTCGACCGCGATCGACTCGAGCTCCCGCACGAGGCCGGGGCTCGCCAAGCGATCGAGATGATCGAGCCACGAGACGCCGGGATCGGTCGGCATCGAGTCGGGAACCAGCAGCTCGACGCGCGCGCCCACCGTGGTTGGCCAGCCCAGGGCGAGCACGCCCTTTCCGATCGCGGCATCCCAGAGCGCCGTTCCCTTCAGCAGCCGGTTGTCCCAGAAGGGCAGCGCCTGCGTGCCCGTCTCGCTGAGGGCCGTATCGGCGATGACGCCATGGCGCACCGGGCTCAGACCCGTCACGAGCGTCGCGTGGGAGGCATAGGTCGAGCCGGGCGCAGGAGGCCATGCCCGATCTCCGACGACGCCTTCGCGCGCCAGGGCCGCCAGACGCGGCATGCGCGCCGACCCGCCCTCGCTGACGACGTGACCTCGGGCGTCCAGGAAATCCCCCGCCTGCAGGCCCGCGACGGAGATCAGGAGCACCCGTCGGGGCGGCCCCGGCTGGCGCACGGCTCCCATGCGCTCGGCCGTGGTGGCCTCCCGCGCGTCCTCGAGCGAGGGCGTGGCGCATCCCGGCCCGCCGATCGCCGCGGCCGTCAGCCCGGCGATCGCGACGATGCCGCGGAAGGCGGTCCGGAGGCCGCTCCGGCGCCCTCTCGATCGGCCGCCCTGCGCGCTCCCGGGATCGAGGCGGCTCACCCGAAGATTCCCCGACGCAGCGCGAGCCCGCGGTCGAGCTGCTCCATCACGGCGTCGCGGACGTGGGCGATGCGGTCGTCGATCAAGCGGTCCTCGTCCTTCTCCGAGCCTTCGAAGCGCATCGGCTCTCCGAAGCAGAGATGATATTTGACCGGCAGCGGCATCAGACCGAGCGGGCCCAGCCAGGGGAAGGTCGGAGTGATGGGGAAGGCGGGCATCCCGAGCAGCCGCGCGAGACCGCGCCAGTTGGCGAGACCCGGCTGCTGCTCCTCGGAGCCGACGATGCCGACGGGCACGATCGGCGTTCCGGTCTGGAGTGCCAGCCGCATGAAGCCCGTCCCGAAGCGCTGGAGCCGGTAGCGCTCCTTCCAGGTCTTGTTCATGCCCCGGACCCCTTCCGGAAAGACCATGACACACTCGTCGTTCTCGAGCATCGAGACGCAATTCCTCGGCGTGCCCACCATCGATCCCATGCGCGTCGCGACGACGTTGACGAAGGGAAGCTCCGACACCCAGTACTCCGCCATCCCGCGACAGATGCGCGGCGGCTCCGCCTCGAGCAGCATGGCCATCCCGAGCATCATCGCGTCGAAAGGGAGCTGGCCCGCGTGGTTCGCGATCAGCAGCACCCGCCCGGCCGGCACGCGGTCGATGTCGTGGGTCTCGACCTTGAAGTAGCGCTGGTAGAGCAGGCTCCCGGGCAGCGCCACGCGCACGACGTCCTCCGGATGCATCCCGTAGTGGTCGTAGCCGTAGCCGTTGAGCTCGCTGGGCACGCGAGCGATCCGCGCCCGGATCTCGTTCTCGAGCCGCCGCCAGGCCAGAGGCTTGAAGGCGCCGATCAGATCCGAGATCGCGTTCGGGGGGGTCATCTCGTTCGCCATCTCTCAACGCCTCATCCGGCCGAAGATCTCCGGCAGGTCGATCTTCGGCCTGAAGCCCGTCGCCGCGGCGAAGCGCCGCCCATCGAGGCAGACCGGATACTTGAGGAAGTCCGTCAGACCCGGCGGAAAGGCCGTGAGCCCCCTGCCGTGGAGCGCGGCCAGGACGCGGCGCAGCAGGGGCGAGGGAATGCGCCAAGCCACGCGATGACACTCCCGGATCGCGGTCGACAGAGGCACCTCGCCGGGTCCCGTCACGTTGTAGATTCCGCGCAGAGGATGATCGATGGCCGCCACCAACGCCCGAACCGCGTCCTCCTCGGCGATGAACTGAGCCATCGGGTCG
>CAYXLY010000593.1:0-2645 GCA_964466005.1 uncultured Spirochaetaceae bacterium
AGACGAGCAGCAGCACGGCCGTCATCGCGCCCATCCCGGAGACGAAGATCCAGGGCGAGCGGTTCATCAGCACCGCCAGGATGAGCAGAGCTGCCAGCAGGGTGACGAGGATCGAGACGACCTGGAGGTAGCCCTTGATCGGCCGCTCCCGATAGACCTCGTGACTGTCGTAGATCGCCTCCGCGGCCCGGAGGAAGCGCATGAACGCGAGCGCTCCGAAGAGCACCATCCAGGCGACGCTCAGTCGGCGGACTCCGTCGACGAAGGCCTCCGGAATGTCGGCGAAGAGGGCGATCCCGTAGTACACGACGAAAGCCGGCGGGATCTGGGCGAGGCGACGGAAGACGCCCGCCCGCACGAGCTCGTCGTCCCAGTGGGTCGTCGTCCGCGTCGAGAAGCCGTGCGCGGCGCGCACGAGAGCCCAGCGACCCAGATAATGCACGGCGGTCGCGACCCCGAGAACGAGCACGAGCCCCACGGCCTCGACGGCCCCGGTCTCGAGCCCCTGATTGCCGAGCCACTCGTCCACTCCGTCTCCCCTCTCGCCTCGAGCCCGCGCCGCGACTCGGCATCTCGACTCGGCATCTCGACTGCCGCCCGCCCCGATCCCGGGCCGGAGGCGCTCCGCGTCGGTGGCCGGCGGCGAGACTACCGCACCTCGCCCCGGTCCCCGGCGGTGACCCTCGCCGGGGCGACGGCGGATCGACTATCCTCCGCCCCTCGATGCCCCCCCGCCGCTCCTCCGACAGTCCCGCGCGCCGTCCGACGCCGCGCCGCGCGCCCGCGAAGCGCCCGGGCACGCGCTCGCGCGCCCGCGGAGGCTCCGGCGAGCTCGACCGGATCGAGATTCGCGGCGCCCGCGAGCACAACCTCGACTCCGTGGACGTCGACATCCCCAAGAAGAAGCTCGTCGTGATGACGGGCGTCTCGGGCTCCGGCAAGTCGTCACTCGCCTTCGACACCCTCTACGCCGAAGGCCAACGGCGCTATGTGGAGAGCCTCTCCGCCTACGCGCGTCAATTCCTCGGCCAGATGGAGAAGCCCCGCTACGACACCATCCGCGGCCTCTCGCCGACGATCTCGATCGAGCAGAAGACGACCGGCAACAATCCGCGCTCGACCGTCGGCACGATCACGGAGATCTCCGACTATCTCCGCGTCCTCTGGGCCCGCACGGGGCGTCAGCATTGCCATCTCTGCGGGGAGCGCGTCGAGAGCCAGACGGCCGAGCAGATCGCGCGAGAGCTCGGGCGTCTCGACGACGGCACGCGCCTGATCCTGCTCGCCCCGCTGCTGGTGAACCGGAAGGGCGAGCATCGGGAGCTCGTGGCGGAGGCCCGGCGGGCCGGCTGGACGCGACTCCGCGTCGACGGGGAGATCGTGGAGACCGAAGCGCTCGAGGCCCTCGACAAGCGCAAGAAGCACGACGTCGAGGCCGTGATCGACCGGTTGGTCGTCAAGCGCGGCATCAAGAGCCGCCTCACCGAGTCCGTCGAGACCGCCCTGCGGATCGGCGGCGGCCAGCTGATCGCGTCGACTCCAGGAAGCGTCGATCGACCCTTCTCCGAGCACGCAGCCTGCGCGCACTGCGAGGTCTCCTTTCCCGAGCTCACGCCACAGGCCTTCTCCTTCAACAGTCCGCAGGGCATGTGCGCGGAGTGCAACGGCCTCGGCAACCGGTTCGAGATCGATCCCGAGCTCGTGGTGCCGGACGACTCGCTCTCGATCGACGCCGGCGCGCTGGCGCCCTGGGGCGAGAACGTGTCGGAGAAGGAGGGCTTCGGCAGCGGCTTCCGCAAGCAGATCCTCGCCCAGCTCGGCGTCGACCCGACCCGCCCCTGGCGCCGCCTCACGGAGCGCCAGCAGTCGCAGATCCTCTACGGCAGCGGTGAGCGACGATTTCGCGTGTCCTGGAAGGGAAAGAACGGCGGGGGCGGCGAGTTCGACACCTCCTGGGAGGGGCTCGTCCCGCGTCTCATGCGTCGCTTCCGGGAGACGAAGTCCGAGAGCATGAAGCGCTGGTATGGCCGGTTCATGGCGAATACGACCTGCCATGCGTGCCGGGGTGCGCGCCTGCGCCCGGAGAGCGCCGCCGTCCGGGTCGCGGAGCGGAACCTCGTCGAGGTCTCGGCCATGACGGTCGACGAGGCGCGGCTCTTCTTCGAATCGATGCGTCTCGAGGGCGCCGATCGCGAGATCGCCGCAGAGGTGCTGAAGGAGATCCGCTCCCGGCTCGACTTCCTCGCGGCGGTCGGACTCGGCTATCTGTCGCTCGATCGCGCAGGCCCTTCACTGTCCGGCGGCGAGTCCCAGCGCATCCGTCTGGCGAGTCAGGTCGGCTCCGACCTGACCGGCGTCATCTACATCCTCGACGAGCCCTCGATCGGCCTCCATCCGCGCGACAACGGGCGACTGCTCGAGACGCTGGAGCGCATGCGCGACATCGGCAACACCGTCGTCGTCGTCGAGCACGACGAGGAGACGATTCGCGCGGCCGACCACGTGCTCGATTTCGGTCCCGGAGCCGGGGTCGCGGGCGGGCGGCTCGTCCACTCTGGAACGCCCAGCAGCCTCGAACGCTGCCGGGCCTCGCTGACCGGCGCCTATCTCTCGGGACGCCGCCGGATCGAGATCCCGAAGACGCG
>CAYXLY010000594.1:0-2620 GCA_964466005.1 uncultured Spirochaetaceae bacterium
CCGATCGCGAGGACGAGGCCGGCTTCCGCCGCCCCTCTTGAGCCGAGCCCGAGCCGGAGCCGGAGCCGGAGCCGGCGCCCGACCCGAGCCCGGCTTCGGCCGCGAGTCCGCGCAGGCAGCGCTCGGGCCAGGACAGGTCGCGGACCCGGACAGAGCCGGACAGAGCCAGACAGAGACAGCGTCAGCAGGGCGACACGGCTCGCAGGGGCCATGCCCGAGCAGACGCCGCGCTCGAGCGTGACCCATCGAGAGACGACGGGCGCAGGGACAGGCGCCGAGAAGACGAGAACGAGGGAAGGGGAGTCGAGTGACCGAGCGCAGGGAGTCCGCCGCGAGCGCCGAGGAGGGCGAGCGTCTCGAGTCCGCCGAGGCGGGCGCGGCCGAAGCGACACCGACCGCGCCTTCGACGCGGTGGGTCCGCATCGAGGGGCTCGCGTCGAGCGGCGAGGGCGTCGGGCGACTGCCGGAGGGTCGCGTCGTCTTCGTCGAGGGCGGCGTGCCGGGAGACCGGGTCGAGACGGTCGATTGGGTCGAGGGCAAGCGGATGGCTCGTGCGCGGATCGGGCGGCTGCTGGAGGCGAGCCCGGACCGGGTCGAGCCGCGCTGTGCGCATTTCGGGGTCTGTGGGGGCTGCACCTGGCAGCAGATCGACTATCCGGCCCAGTGCGCCGCCAAGGCGCAGATCGTGCAGGATGCCCTCGAGCGCATCGGGGGGCTCGAGATCCCGGGTGGGCTCGAGATCGAGGCCTCCCCCGAGCCCTACGCCTACCGCGCCCGGGTGCGTCTCGTCGAGGAGGCAGGGCGCCTCGGCTTCCGGCGTCGGGGCTCGCGCGAGGTGGAGGCCATCGAGACCTGTCCGATCCTGGTGCCGGCGCTCGAGGCCCGTCGTCGCGAGATCGCGAGCCAGCTCGCGCCCGCATCCGATCCCGCGCTCGCCCCGACGCCCGATCCCGAGCGGGTCACGGCGCGCGCCGCCGAGCCTGCTGCCGAGCCCGAGCCCGGGCCCGAGCCCGAGGAGCCCGCGACCGCGCCCGAGCGCGCGCGGTCGCGCCGACGTCGTCGCCGGAGCCGGGAGTGGACGCTGGTCGCGGGTGCCGGGGGAGCGGTGGCCGGGGGGCGGTCGGGCGATCGCACGGCGGCTCGTGAGCGTATCGAGCTCGAGGTGCTCGGAGAGCGGCTGCGGGCGAGCGCGTCGAGCTTCGTGCAGGCGCACGAGGCGCTGCGGGAGTCGCTGGCAGAGCGGGTCCGGGATTGGGCGCTCGCGCCCTTCGCGGAGGACGAGGCCGCCTCTCCCGGATCTCGCATCGCCGAGACCTCCGACGAGCCCGAAGCCTTCCACGCCTCCGAAGCCTCCGAAGCCTCCGAAGCCTCCGAAGCCTCCGACCTCTCCGATGCCCCGGACGCCTCGAAGGCGATTCCGGAGCGGTTCATCGAGCTCCATGCCGGCATCGGCTTCTTCACGCTCCCGCTGGCCCGAGCGGGCGCCGCAGGGATCGCGCTCGAGAGCGACCGTTCGGCGCTCGCGGACCTGCGCGCGAACCTCGGTCGTGCGGGGCTGGCCGGGCGGGTCGAGGTGCTCGCGGGCCGAGTCGAGCGCCGCGGAGACCTGGCACTCCGGCTCGAGCGGGCCGACGTCCTGATCGTCGACCCTCCGCGCACGGGACTCGACCGCCCGGTCCGGTCCGCGATCGCGACGTCCGGGCCGAGGCGGATCGTCTACGTGTCCTGCGATCCGGCGACGCTGGCCCGGGATCTCCGGCTGCTGGTCGAGGAGGGCGGCTACCGACTGCGGGAGGGACGCGCCTTCGATCTCTTCCCGCAGACTCCGCACGTCGAGACGGTGGTGCGGCTGGAGCGAGAGCCGCGTCCGGTCGCGCGGTGAGGCCCAGAGGGCTCGATCAGGGCTCGATCAGGCCGTGGCGCAGCGCATAGCGGACCAGCTCGGTCGCCTTCCGGACGCCGAGCTTGCGCATCAGGCTCGTGCGGTGGGCCTCGACCGTCTTGATCCCGATCGAGAGCTCGACCGCGACCTCCTTCGCGGAGAGCCCGTCGGCGATCAGGAGAAGAACCTCGCGCTCGCGGAGGGTGAGCAGGGAGAAGGGATCCTCAGGCTCCGGCCGGGGCGTGCGCAGCTGCTCCACGATCTCCCTGGCCACGGCCGGACTGAAATAGCTTCCGCCCTTCTCGACGGCCTGGATCGCCATCACGATCTCGGCGGCGCGACCGTTCTTCAGGACGTAGCCGTCGGCGCCGAGGGCGAGGGCAGACTGCACGAAGGGCGCGTCGCCGTGGACCGAGAGCAGAATGACCCGGGTTCCGGGATGCTCGCTGCGGAGCCGCTCCAGGGTCTCCAGGCCACCGAGGCGGGGCATGGTGATGTCGAGGACGACGATGTCGGGCCTCGATCGGGCGACGCCTTCGAGGACCTCACGGCCGTTCGCAGCCTCGCCGACCACCGTGAGGCCCGGCTCCGCCTCGAGCAGGCGTCGAAGCCCCTCGCGTACGATGCCGTGGTCGTCGGCGACGAGGATGGCAGCCATGGGAGGCAGCCTACCCGAAGCGCTGCGATCCGTCGCGCTGCGCCGCCGCCCGCCGAAGAGCCGTCGACACGCTGGCGCGC
>CAYXLY010000595.1:0-2620 GCA_964466005.1 uncultured Spirochaetaceae bacterium
CGTCTCGAGGATCGGATAGAGGAGGATCGAGCCCGGAGTGAGCCCGGTCTCGCGCTCGGCGGCGAGCAGCAGGGCATCGGCCGCCACGACGTCCTCGGGGCCTTCGATCTTGGGCAGGAGGATTCCCTCGAGCGACGGCGCCAGGACCTTCGTCAGGTCTCGCCAGAGCCAGCCCGTGGAAGGCGCTCTCGTCCGGACGAAGAGGTGCGGCGCATCCGGGACGCCGCGTTCGGCGCGTTCGCGGAGGAGCTCGCCGCAGAGAGCATGCGCTCGCTCCCGGACGGACTCCGACATGGGCGTCTCGGGCTCCTCGAGATCGAGGACCACGGCATCGGCGCGGCTTCGGGCGACCTCCTCCAGCCTCTTCCCGTCGGATCCCGGCACGAAGAGGACCGAGCGAAGCGGCGGAACGCGGCGACGGTCGAACGGGCGCCGTGCGGCGAAGCTCACCCTCTCTCCTTGGCCAGCACGTCGGCGGCCGCGCGCTCGACGACGGTCCCCTCGAAGAACGACGGGTTCATGCCGCCGTGCATCCGGACGGCGTTCGCGAAGGCGAAGTCCCGGAAATCCCGCTCCTCCAGGGTCCCGCGCTCGACGGCTTCGTACGCCTCGGCGATGGGCTCGGTCATGTCGGTCACGTCCCAGTGCGAGATGTCGGAGCCGAGCATCGCGCCCAGGCGCTCGCCGAGCGGATTCACCTTCTCGGCGAACGCCCACGGGACGAGGGGATCGTCTGCCTCGCAGCCGAAGAAGAAGTGGGGAACGAAGCGATCCCGGAGATCCGCAGGCTTCTCGATCCCGACCGCGTCGAACTCGTCGAGGCGCTCCGGTCGCGTCCCCGCGTCGCCATAGAAGCCTCGGAGCGTCTTCGAGGCGGCCACGACCTCCGGCTCTCCGTACTCCTCGAAGAGCGTGATGAGACGATCGACGTCCAGCCGAGCCGGATCGAGCACGCCGATCGCGCTCGCGTTGCGACGCTCCCAATGCCCGAGGAGGTCCGCGAAGAGGCTGCAGGCCCAGGCGACGCCGCCTTCGAGAAAGCCGACCCTGAGCTCCGGAAAACGATGGGTGACTCCGCCGAGGAAGAGCGACTTGCAGAGCGCCTCGTGCCCGCGAGCGAGGCCTCCGACGTGATTGTAGACGTAGCTCGAGATCGAGCGCGCGACGTGATGCTGCTGGGTCGAGCTGTGCGAGATCGGCGCGAAGCCGTGCTCGCAGCAGCGGGCCCAGAAGGGGTCGTAGTCGTAGGCGGAGTCGAGACCGTAGGTGTCGTAGCGCGTGACCGGCGGATCGAGGGGCCCGTGATCCCGCTCGAGCTGCGGGATCGGACGCCGGACGAAGCCCGAGATCGCCCCGGCCTTGAGTCCCAGGGAGACGGCGTGGTCGAGAGTCTCCCGCGCGCCGTCGGGTGTATTCATGTTGATGATCGCGCCTGCGGCGATGCGGTCGCGATAGGGCTCGAAGAGGCGGGCGTGCATCGCATTCACGGCCCGACAGAGCAGGGGCGCCAGCTCGTCGTCCATCAGGTCGAGGAAGCCGAGACTCATGGACGGATAGAGGACGGCGAAGTCGATCCCGAGCTCGTCGAGTCGTTCGTAGAGCAGTCGCGGGAGATGCGAGGTGGCGCGATCCGTCACGTTCTCGGTCGGCCAGCCCCACCAGGACGACTTCGCGAGCCAGCGGTCGGCCGCGGCGGACGATGCGTTCTCCGCCACCGCCGCCGTCGTGTCCAGGGGCCGGGCGAAGCCCTCGAGAAAGCGATCACGCAGCTCTCGTCCCCCTTCTTCCTCGACGAAGCCCACGATCTCATCGTGGGCGAGGGGCCAGATCTCCACGAAATGTCCGTCGCCATCGATGACGGGATGGGAGAGGCTTTCACGAACGCGTGCGGAGCGGCTTTCTGTCATGAACAGAGATTGGTCGATTCGCGGGGATCGCGTCAAGGGTATTCTGGAGTCGCGAACGAGCGACGCACGAGGCAAGACGCAAGACGCAAGAGGCCATCTCATCGACCTCGACCGAGGGGTTCACGAGAGGGTCGCCAACGGGGGCGGACATGAGCGATCCGACGAGGGGCTACGATCGGCGGCAGGGCTGGCGGCCCCAGCCGCGACCGGAATGGGTCGCGAGGCTGAACGAAGAGGGCCGCCTCCTGAACACCGCGAGCATCGTCCCGCTCGACGAGAGCTCGCTCCTCGCCGAGGCCCGCTCCAACACGGGTCTGCACGATTTCGGCGACGACGGCTGGATCGACCATTTCCGCGTGCTGATCCGGGCGATCGAGGAGGAGGCCGGTCTCCACTTCATGGGCCGGATCCTCACCCGATCGGAGCTCGTCCAGTATCTCGAGACGCGCCTTCGGATCCAGGACTGGTACCGCCGCTTTCCCGAGATCGACGAGCAGGTGATCCACGAGCCGGTGATGATCCTCGGCCACGGCCGGACCGGCACGACGATCCTCCACGAGGTCCTGGCCCAGGATCCGCAATTCCGGGTCGTGAAGCGGTGGGAAGCCATGTTTCCCTGTCCGCCTCCCGAGACCGCGACCTACGAGACCGATCCCCGGATCGAGAGGGCACATCGGCTCATCACCCTCTTCGATCGGATCACGCCGGAGTGG
>CAYXLY010000596.1:0-2611 GCA_964466005.1 uncultured Spirochaetaceae bacterium
GGGGGCCGCCGATGGAGACGCTTGAGGCGCTGAAGAGCCGCATCGAGAGCACCGAAGGACTGGGGTCGGTCGTGAGCACCATGAAGTCGCTCTCGGCCGTGCACATCCGCCAATACGAGAGCGCCGTCCGAGCGCTGCGACGCTACGACCGGACCCTCGAGCTCGGTCTGCGGGCTCTCTTGCAGGCCCATCGAGCCGCGGCGCCGGACCTCTCGGACCGGAAGGAGTCGAGGCGGACGGCGCTGATCCTGTTCGGCTCGGACTACGGGCTCTGCGGTCAGTTCAACGACGAGCTGGTCGAGTACGCGCTCGATCTCGTCGATCGCCTCGGGCTCGGCGCGGACGATCGGCTCCTGGCCTCCATCGGAGCGCGCGCGAGCGCTTCGCTCCATGCCCGGGATCGACCGCCTCAGGTCGAGCTCGACGCCCCGAGCTCGGTCGGCGGCATCGCGAACGCCGGCCGAGCGCTCCTGATCGCCATCGATCGCTGGCGCATGCACGACGGAGTGGAGCGGGTCCTGCTGATCCGTCATCGACACGAGAGTGCGTCCCACCTGCGGGTCGAGCACGAGCAGCTGGTTCCGATCGAGCTCTCCCGGTTTCGCCGCTCCGCCGAGCAGCCCTGGCCCTCTCGGCGCATCCCGACCTTCACGATGAACGCAGAGCAGCTGCTCTCCGCCCTGCTCCGCGAGCTCCTCGCCGTCTCGGTCTTCCGGGCCTTCGGCGAGTCGGGCGCGAGCGAGCACGCCAGTCGGCTTCAGGCCATGCAGGCCGCGGAGCGGAACGTCGACGAGAAGCTGCAGGAGCTGCGGGCCGATTTCCATCGACGCCGCCAGGATGCCATCACCAGCGAGCTGCTCGACATCGTCTCGGGATACGAAGCCCTCGGGTGAGGGATGGACGTATTCTGCAACCTGCTACGAAGGGCTGCCGCCCGCTCGCCCAGGAGCGCCGTCGACGACTCTCGTCCGCCGGATGTTCCTCCTGTCGTGGCATTCCCCTTGCAACCTCTCGTGTGAGATGAGTGTCGACCCATTACGCACGGTCGCACGAGTCGCACGACGAGGAGAACACGATGAAGTTCGAGATTCCGCCGCTTCCCTACGAGAAGAATGCGCTGGCGCCCCACATCAGCCCGGATACGCTGGAGACCCACTACGAGAAGCACCACAAGGGCTACCTCGCGAAGCTCGAGAAGCAGATCGCCGGCAAGCCCGAGGCCGAGAAGAGCCTCGAGGACCTGATCCGGAGCTCGGACGGCAAGGTCTACAATTTCGCTGCACAGGTCTGGAACCACACCTTCTACTGGCGCAGCATGCATCCCGACGGCGGGGGCAAGCCGGAGGGAGAGCTGCTCGCGAAGATCGAGCAGGCCTTCGGCTCCTTCGACGACTTCAAGCAGGCCTTCGCCGAGGCTGCGACCGGGGAGTTCGGCTCCGGCTGGGCCTGGCTCGTGGTCGACCAGAACGACCGCCTGCGGGTCCGAAGCAGCTCAGACGCCGAGAACCCGCTGGGAACGTCCCAGAAGCCGCTGCTGACGATCGACGTCTGGGAGCACGCCTACTACCTCGACTACCGGAACGAACGCGCGAAGTACGTGGACGGCGTGATCGAGCATCTGCTCAACTGGGACTTCGCTCGTCAGAACCTGGAGACCTAGATCCCTGGGGCCCCGCCGACGGAGTCCCCTGCGAGGTCCCGGGTGAGCGCCTCCCTCGAGCCGCTCCGGAGCCTCGCCGCCAGGGGATCGGGCGCTGACTGGACTCGCTCGGGACGATGGCGAAGAGGATCAGCAGCAGCCCGACGAGCAGCCAGTTCTGATGGACTGGATCGACGTGAATCCCCTCCTCCTGCCAGGCGCCCCACCAACCGAGCCCCATCAGCCACAGGGCGAGCGGAGCGAAAAGAAGGTGGATGCGGTGAAGAGGGCGCCAGTGGGCAGCGAGCGCGAGGCTGACGACCGCGGCCCCCACAGACAGATCGTGAATCCACAGGAAGGGACGCGACGCTTCCGGATGGAAGACGAAGGGACTGATCAGGAGCCAGATGCCCAGGGAGAGCTCCATGTGTCTCGCCCACATGCTCAGCGCTCCCCACGTTCCCGACTGGATCCCGTCGACCGCAGGCGCTCTTCGGCAGGCCGCGGCTCGGCCGCCGGGTCAGACGAACGCGCCCCGCGCCCCCGGCGCTCCGACTCCGGCTCGGGGAGCCCGTCCTGGAGCGCCACCTCCTCCGACACGACATGGAAGCGTCCCCAGAAGACGTCCCAGACCACGCGCGCGCTCCGGCTTCGTCTCCAGACACGCTGGAGAAAGAGGAGGCAGGACCAGACCTCGTCGTAGGCGAGGTAGACCAGCACGAGCGAGATGACTGCGGTCACGAGACAGAGGAAGCACCAGGCGCCGACGACCAGCCCCTGAAGAACGACCAGCACGGCGCTCACGATTCCCAGCGGGATCACGTCCAGACCGAAGATCATCACCATCCACGGCCTGTACTGCCAGCGCCGGGTCGACCCGGCGAGGCCGAAGATCGCGTCTCCGAGGTACGCGATGGCGCCGAAGGCCGCGTCGGGGATCCCGAAGGCGCGCCGCATCGCATGGGAGACGTC
>CAYXLY010000597.1:0-2597 GCA_964466005.1 uncultured Spirochaetaceae bacterium
ATTTGGAAGACGCGACGAGCGCCGTGACGGCAGATCACTTTAATCCTTCCGGGAGCGAATGATTCCGGGAGAAGATCCCTCCGCGACCGAGCCCCTTCTCCCCAGAGCCCGTCCCCTGAGCGGCAGGGTGGAAGGGTGGGGGGACCGTGGAAGGGCGGTCGGATCGAGCGCCGAGCCGAAGAGGAGCCCCGACGACATGAGCCGCGAGCAGAGAACGGGCGTCCTGCTCGTGAACCTGGGCACGCCCGATGACCCGACACCCGGGCGGGTCCGTCGTTATTTGCGCCAATTCCTGAGCGATCCCAGGGTCTTGACGCTTCCTGGCCCGCTCCGATGGCTGCTCCTGAACCTCGTGATCCTGCCCTTCCGGCCCAGGCGCTCGGCGGAGGCCTACCGGGCGATCTGGACCGCCGAGGGATCCCCCCTGCTGCTGCATTCCCAGGCCCTGGCCCGTGGCGTCGCCCGCGCGCTCGGCGGCGACTTCGAGGTCCGGCTCGCGATGCGATACGGCAATCCCTCCATCGCGAAGGGTCTCGACGAGCTCGAGGCGGCCGGGGTGGACCGACTGATCGTGCTCCCGCTCTTCCCCCAGTACGCAGCGGCCGTGACGGCGTCGGTGGCGGCGGAGGTCTTCGAGTGCCTGAAGCGGAAGCCCGACATCCCTCCCGTCGAGATCCTCGGTGCGTTCCATCATGAGCAGGATTTCGCACGGGCCTGGGGGGACATCGTCTCACCGGGGCTCGACGCGTTCGCGCCGGACCGGATCCTGTTCAGCTACCACGGCCTGCCGGAGAGCCAGATCCGGCAGAGCGACCCGAAGGCGGGACATTGCCTCGCGTCCGTGGACTGCTGCGAGAAGCCGGGCCCTTCGCTCTCGCGCTGCTATCGAGCCCAATGCTTCGAGACGACCCGCGCCCTGGTGCACGCGATGTCCCTGGACCCCGCCCGCACCCAGACCGCCTTCCAGTCACGGCTGGGACGCACTCCGTGGATCGGTCCCCAGACCGATCTGGTGCTCCCGGAGCTCGCGGATCAGGGCGTGAGACGCCTCGCGGTGCTCTGCCCCTCTTTCGTCTGCGACTGCCTCGAGACGCTCGAGGAGATCGGCATCCGTCTTCGCGAGCAATGGCTCGAGCTCGGCGGAGAGGCCCTGTGGCTGGCTCCCTGTCCGAACGGCGATCCGCGCTTCGCGGAGGCGGTCGCGGGCTGGATCAGGCGCCGAGCGCCCGAGCCGCATCCGTAAAGGCGCGGACGCCCTCGACGGGCGTATCGGGCAGGCAGCCGTGACCGAGGTTGAGGACATGGCCTCGGGCCGGTGCGGCGGCCTCGGCGAGTCGCCGGACGCGCTCGAAGATCTCCTCGCGGGATCCGTGCAGCCAGCAGGGATCGAGATTGCCCTGGAGGCTCACCCGGGCGCCGTGGCGCCGCGCGACCTCTCCGAGCTCGACACGCCAGTCGAGAGAGATGACGGATGCTCCCGAATCCGCAATCAAATCGATCACATGGCATCCATCATGAACGTAGAGGATGAAAGGCGCACCGGTCTCCGAGAGGGCTCGAGCGATGCGCTGATGAGTGGGATGGACCCAGCGGGCGTAGGCCTCCGGGTCGAGCAGTCCGGCCCACGTATCGAAGAGCTGGACCGCCTCTGCGCCGGCCTCGATCTGCGCCCGGAGATAGTCGATCGTGAGGACGGTCAGCTTCTCGAGCAGCTGCTCGACCGCCTCCGGCTGCCTCTGCAGCATCGCCTTCGCGACGGAGAAGCTCTTCGATCCACCACCCTCGATCAGGTAGGCGGCCAGCGTGAAGGGAGCGCCGGCGAAGCCGAGCACGGGGATCTCGCGGTCGGCGACCTCGGCTCGCAGGCGGCCGAGGATCTCGAACACGAAGGGCACGGAGCGCCGCGGATCGGGCACCTCCAGAGCCTCGATCTGTCCGGCCTCGCGAATCGGCTTGGCGATCGTGGGCCCCGGTGCGAAGTCGAGCTCGACGCCCATCGCCGGAATCGGCGTGAAGATGTCCTGGAAGAGGATCACCGCCTCGGCGCCCACCAGGTCGATGGGCTGGAGCGAGACGGTCGTCGCCCGCTCCACATCGGCACACATCTCGAGGAAGCCGACGCCCTTGCGAACGGCCCGGTACTCGGGCAGGTAGCGACCCGCCTGCCGCATCAGCCAGACCGGAGGCCGGTCCACGGGCTCTCCCCGACAGCTTCGCAGGAACCGATCTCTGGGATTCAATGAGGCGCCTCCCGTGCGCGCGTCCGGGCGCCCGCCGGTCGGCCGGTCGGGATCGCTCGACGTCGCGCGCTCAATACCCACCCAGCGTAGCCCAGCGGGCCCGATGGAAGGCGGCATCACCGAAAGTCATCTCCGCTGCCCGGGCGCGCTTCATGTAGAAGCCGATGTCGTACTCGTCCGTCATGCCCACGCCGGCGAAGATCTGCACGCCCTCGTTCGTCGCGAGCACGAAGGCCTCCGAGCAGCGCGCCTTCGCCAGCGAGACCAGCCGGCTCGACTCCGCGTCTCCGGCGTCGATGGCCCGCGCCGCGGCCATGACCGTGGAGCGCGCGAGCTCGATCTCCATGAAGAGATCGG
>CAYXLY010000598.1:0-2593 GCA_964466005.1 uncultured Spirochaetaceae bacterium
CGGAGGAGGCCCTCGAGGTCGGCCAGGTCGAGCAGGCTCTGGACGCGCTGCGCGCGGCGCTGGCCTGTGTCGAGACGGACTCCCGGATCCACGCCCGGATCCAGGCCCGCATGGCATTGACCCTGGCGCGATCCGGGCATCCCTTCGAGCAGGCGCGGTCGCTCTGCGAGCAGGCGATGAGACGGGCGGGGGACGATCCCGAGCCCTACCTCGATCTCGCACGCATCTATCTCGGAGTGGGGCGCCGCGCCGAGGCGCTGCGCTTCCTGCGCCGGGGTCGAATGGTCGATCCGTCCCATCCCGTCCTTGCCCGGATGCTCGCGGAGCTCGGGGCGCGCCGCTCTCCGATGATTCCCTTCCTGCCCCGTCGACATCCGCTCAATCGATGGCTCGGCGGCCTACAGGCGCGATTTCGCGACCGTCCTGCATCCAGGAACCGCGCCGACCTCCCCGGCTAGAGGCCATCTCGTGTGCCCCTCGGTCGCGCTGCACGCATCTTCGACCCGGTCTCTGCGTTGCGAAATCTCGAGATTAGGGAGGAGCCGGGAGGCTCCGAGTCGCCAAGCCTGCGATTTCGCGCCTTGATCTCGGGCCCTCTCTTCCCATGGCGGGCCCCCACTTCCCATGGAGAGGCACGCGCCTCGCTCGGTCGGGGTGGATGAGATGGCCTCTCGTGTCCTGTCCCGTAAGCTCGCCGTCGAAGTCGGACAGGACACGAGAGGCCTCCGGGAGACGGGGCGTGGGGCGCCACCGTTGACACATTCCACCCGAAATCCTAAACCCTGCTCGTGCCAGCGGTCCGCAGCCTCCTCTTGCTGCTCGTCGCGGCCTGACAAGCAGAAGCGAGGAACGACCCAGTGGGAAGCGTGATCAAGAAGCGTCGCAAGAAGATGCGCAAGCACAAGCAGCGGAAGCTGTTGAAGCGGCAGCGCCACAAGAAGTAGCGCTCCGGGAGCCCGGGCGATCGACGATGGCCCGGCAGAGGATCGGGCGGCCCCAGTCGCCCGGCACCCGAAGCGGCTCTGTCTCCCAGGCTTCGAAGCCGTCTCCTGTCCAGGCACCGCGTGAATCGATACGCGGACATTCGACCCGAAAGCGCTGCATTGCAGGCGCTCTCGGGATTTCTGCGTTCGCGCTCCGGTCGCTGGCTGTGACTCGTCCTGCACCTCGAAAGGACGTGCTTCGTGCGGCTTCGTCGACTCGCTGCTGCGCTTCCCATCTCGTAAAACGATCCAAAAGCAGATCGTCAATCGCAAGTTGGGATCTCATCCCCGTGATTTTTTTGACGATTTAGCTTGACTCGCCTTGGAACGTGGTGTTACCTCGGGCGCAACAAACGCTCTATCGCCGCGGTTTGATACAGGAAGGTTTGTCTGATCCTTCAAGTTGCAGATCTCCGGAGCCGATAGGGACTCGCAGCAAGGTCTGTGAAGCCCCGGATTTCCAACGAAACGGAGATCCGACTCGGTCGAGAAACGGATTCGGGGGCGGAAGGCGGGGATGGGATCATCGATCCCGGACGCGCGCGAAGCGGGGCACGGACCGCGGCGAAACGGGCGATTGACAAGGGGGGAAACCCAGAATGGCAGCTCGAAAGAAGGCCACCAAGCGGAAGGCCACGAAGAAGAAGGCCACCAAGCGGAAGGCCACGAAGAAGAAGGCCACGAAGAAGAAGGCGACCAAGAAGAAGGCCGCCAAGAAGAAGGCCACGAAGAAGAAGGCCGCCAAGAAGAAGGCGACCAAGAAGAAGGCCACGAAGAAGAAGGCGACCCGGAAGAAGGCCGCCAAGAAGGCCAAGAAGAAGGCCGCTCGTCGCAAGCGCTAGCGTGCGCCCATGACAGGGTGGCCTTCCCACGAGGAAGGCCATGGGACCCCGGCTGGGAGGACCTGGCCGGGGTTTCCTTCGTCTGGACGCTGGGATAGCCTCCGATCGCGTCTGGGGCCGGGAGTCGAGGCGCTACGTTTCGGTCCGCCCGGCTGGGCCTCAGGGCATCAGCCCGCGGGACATGCGACGAGCCGAGAAGAGAAGAGCCGAGAAGAGCCGAGAAGAGCCGCTCTCGAGAGCGAGCAGAGAGCTCGAGAGCGAGCAGAGAGTAGGGTGGAGAGATGGCACGGATCACGATCGAAGACTGCATGGAGAAGGTCCCGAATCGGTTCCAGCTCGTCCAGATGGCGGCGATTCGCGCCAAGCAGCTCAAGAAGGGCGCCCGTCCGCTCCTCAGCTCCGAGGAGAACAAGGACGTCGTCATGAGCCTGCGCGAGATCGCCGCGGGGCTGGTCAAGCCCGGTGATGCGGCCCCGCCGACGGAGACGGCCCATGCCCCGCCGCAAGCCGCGCCGTCCGGAGAGGCAGAGGAGGCCGCGGCGCCCGTCGGTTCGGCGGCCACCGAGGGAGCCGAGGCGACGGCCGAGCCCTCGAGCGGGACCGGAGTCGTCGAAGCGCCGACCGAGAGCGAGGGGAGCGAAGAGCCGGCAGGAGGGCTCTAGCTAGCTAGGCGAGGGAGACCGGCACCCCGAACTCGACGCGCGTCCCGACCCCGGGCTCGCTCCGCAAAGTCGCGTCACCCTGCAGCAGGGCCAGGAGATCGTGGAC
>CAYXLY010000599.1:0-2583 GCA_964466005.1 uncultured Spirochaetaceae bacterium
CGCTCCTCCCGAGCGCCCCGGCTCACGCACGACCGCCCCGCACGCCGTCCCGCTCGCTCCCACTCGCCTGCCCGCGCGCGATCCAGCCCAGTCGAGCAGGGTCCGGCGCGAGTTTCTCAGTCCGAGATCGAACGATCGCCGGTCGCTCGCGCGGCGCGAGGGAAGACGGCGACGTTCTCGTCAACTCGCGAGACGATCGATCCGAAGCGACTGTCATGGATCTCGACAGTCTCTGGGTCATGGTGTCGGCGTTCCTCGTGCTGACGATGCAGGGCGGGTTCCTCTGCCTCGAGTCGGGCCTGGTTCGCGAGCGACACGCCGAGGCGGTGGCCCTCAAGAACCTGGTCGACTGGGTCTTGAGCAATCTGCTCTTCTTCGCCGTGGGCTTCGGCCTGATGTTCGGCGAGTCCCGCGGAGGTCTCTTCGGAGCCAGCCTCTTCGGGCTGGCTGGACTGGACTCGCTGGACGGCCCGATCGCGAGCAACGAGACCTTCTTCCTCTTCCAGCTCGTCTTCGCCGGAACGGCCGCGACGATCGTCTCGGGCGCGGTCGCGGGCCGCGCGAGCTTCGTCGCCTATCTCGGGTCGACGGCGGTCATGGCCGTCCTCGTCTACCCGATCTTCGGGCACTGGGCCTGGGGCAATCTCCTCGACGCCTCGAACGAGCCCTGGCTGGCCTCGCTCGGCTTCATCGACTTCGCGGGGTCGACGGTCGTCCACTCCACGGGCGCCTGGTTCGCCCTGGCGGCCGCCTGGATGATCGGGCCTCGTCAGGGACGCTACGACATCGAAGGCAGGGTCCGACCGATGTCCTCCCACAGCATGCAGATGGCGGCACTCGGCGTGCTCCTGCTCTGGCTCGGCTGGTGGGGCTTCAACGGAGGCAGCGCGCTCGCCTTCGACGCGAGCGTGGGGCGCATCATCCTGAACACGAATCTCGCGGGAGCCGCGGCGGCCTTCGTCGCCCTCCTGCACGGCTGGGCTCGACAGGACGGCCGCGATCTGGGCATGAAGCTCCTCGGCGGCGCCGTCGGCGGCCTCGTCTCGATCACCGCCTCCTGTCATCTCGCATCCCCGATGGAGGCGGTCCTCGTGGGCGCCGTCGGTGGCTGGATCCACAACGTCTTCTTCGAGCTCCTCCTGCATCGGGCCCGCATCGACGACCCCGTCGGCGCGGTCGCGGTGCACGGCTTCTGCGGCGTCTGGGGCACCCTCGCCGTGGCGGGTGTCGTGCCGGCCGAGCAGCTCGCGGCCGGCGGGCGTCTGGGCCAGCTGGTGATACAGGGCACCGGGGTCCTGGCCTGTGCGGCCTGGTCCGGGGGCGTGGCCCTCGTCGCGTTGACGGCGATCCGTCATACGGTCGGGCTCCGGCTCTCGCCCGAGCAGGAGCTGGAGGGAGTCGACGTGACGGGGCGACGCCGACCGACCGATCTGCCCGAGCCGCCCGAGCTCGACGCGCAGACCTTGCGGGCACTGATGGGAAGCGATTGAAGAATGGCTGGGCTGGACCTGCGCAAGCTCCTCTTCGATTCCATCCTGGTTCGAAAACGGGGAGACAGCTACAACCCGATGTCGATCGAGGAGTTCGTCGGGCTGCCGGTCGACGAGCGCATCGCTCTGCTCATGCAGCGGAAGATCCGCTTCTTCGACGGAGAGACCGAGGTGGCGACCTACGACGCGGTCAAGAGCCTCGACGACGCGCGGCGCTGAGGCGCCCGCGCTCTTCGGGGCGCTGCGGGCTCTTCGCCGAGGCGTCGGGTCCGAGCGCGCGGGCACGCGCGGGCAGAGGCTGGCCCGTTCCGCGATCTCCGGACGCCTCGCCCGCCTCCCGATTGGGCGGCTCGGGGCCGCGCATCAGGCAGCCCTCGCCCGTCGCGCGAGGAGGGTGGATCTCTCCGCCCCGCCAACCCTCCCGAGTCGTCCCCGCGCGGTCGAAGCCCGGGCATGGAACTTGCTCGCCTATTGGACTGATCCATCGGGGGGTGGACCCATGGCAGCATCCTTCGGGCCGGCGGACGCGGGACCCGAGACCCTGGCGGCGGTCGTCGAGCGCGCGGCGATCCGGGAGCGAGCGGCCGGCTGCGAGAGCGAGTCGGAGGGGGGACGGACGCGCGTTCATCTCTGGGGCGTCCTGCCCTTCTCGTGGTGTGGCCATCTCGCGCTTCACTGTCATGCGGCGGGCGTGAGCATCCTCGAGGTCGACGCCCGGCATGTGGAGCGGGGACGCTGGATCGCGTCGATCCTGCTCGAGTCCCACTCGCCCGAGGCCCGGGTCTCGTCCCGCGACTTCCTCGCGATGGCCCGTCATCGTCCCGGTCTCGTCCCGATGCAGCCCCGGATCGAGAGCCTCTCCTTCGACCTCGGAGAGGCGGAGCGAGAGCCCGTCGCTCGTCTCCGGCTGAGGGCGCGGGATCGGCTGGGCCTGCTGGCGGGGGTCCTCCAGGGCATCCTGTCCTGCGACCTGAGGCCACGCGAGCTCTGGATCCGCACCCGCGAAGGCTGGGCCGAGGATTGGATCGTGCTCGAGAGCCTGGCCGGGACGGCGCCGCTCCCCGAGGCCCTGGACGCGCTGCGTCGCCGGCTC
>CAYXLY010000600.1:0-2573 GCA_964466005.1 uncultured Spirochaetaceae bacterium
GATTCTCCGGAGTGACTGGAGTTCAGACGTGTGCTCTTCCGATCTCGGGCCGGGGTCGGGCTCGTCGCGGACCGTCGCTCTCCTGTCCGAAATCCCGACGCAGCGCCCGCAGCGGAGCGACGGCGGCGAGATCGAGGATCGGGCCGAGAGCGCAGACGAGCGTCGCCCAGACGCTGAGCCCCAGCCCGGTCGCGAGGTGGACGAGACCGATCCGCAAGTCGATCTCGACGGGCAGGAGCCCGCCGAGCAGGCCTGGCAGGATCTCCATGGAGGGGATGGCGAGAAGAATGCCGAGCCCCCCCGAGGCCAGGCCCAGACAGAGCGCCAGGATCGCGTAGATCGCGACGACGTCGCGGGGCGAGGCTCCGATCGAGCGCAGCAGGGCGACGGCATCGAGCTTCTCGCGCACGAAGACGCGCACGCCCGAGGCCACCCCGATGCTCCCGAGCACGAGTGCCGCCAGCCCGATGAGGCCGAGATAACGCGTCAGGGTGTCGAAGGTCTCGGCGAGATCCTCCTGATGACCCGCGACGCTCTCGGCCTGGATCCGGGCCGCCTCGAGCTGCTCGCGATGGGACGTCAGCCACGGCTCGGCCGCGCCCGGCGGCAGCTCGAGGTAGCGGAGGTGGGAGACGAGGCTGCCCCGCTGCAGGAGGCCCGTGCGGTCGAGGTCGCTCCGCGCGAGGAAGACCCGCGGCGCGATCTCCGCGCGAAGACCGAAGCGGCCCGGCGCCTTCACCACGGCGGCGGCGATCTCGAAGGAGACATCCCCGATCCGCAGGCGATCTCCGACCTCGATGTCGAGCTGGAGCAGCAGCGTCGAGTCGACGAAGAGGCGACCGGGCTGGACTCCGCGCGGTGACCAGCGGCCGGGCGGCTCCGTCCGGACCTCGCCGTAGATCGGATAGCGGCCATCGATCGCCAGCAGGTCGACGAGCCGACTGCGTCCCGACCGCTCGGCCAGGGCCATCGAGCCGAGCCGCGTCACCTGCGTCGGCGGGGACAGAGCCTGGGACTCGATCGAGTCGATCAGCTCGAGCCGCTCGGGACCGAAGGGGTCGCGACTCTCCAGCCGGAGATCCGCGCCGAGAAGCTCCCTCGAGCGCAGCTCCACCGCCTGGTCGACCGCCGAGCGCAACGAATGGAGACCGACCACCACGGCGATGCCGATCGCCATGCAGCTTCCATAGAGACCGAATCGACGAGCCGCGGCCCGGAGCTCGCGCCGCGCCATCGCGATCACGAAGCGTCGCTTCACGCGGACGCCCGCGGAGGACTCGACGACCCGGCGGCCGGAGGGGTCCCGTCTTCCACGCGGTCGATCCGGCCCCCGGACAGATGCACGATCCGATGGGCACGGCGGCTCAGCTCGGGGTCGTGGGTCACGATGACGAGGGTCGTGCCCCGATCCCGGTTCAGGTCGAAGAGCAGCCCGGAGACCTCGTCCCCGGTCTCGCGGTCGAGATTGCCGGTCGGCTCGTCCGCGAAGAGCACGACCGGGTCGTTCGCGAAGGCGCGCGCGATGCCGACACGCTGCTGCTCGCCGCCGGAGAGCTGCGCGGGATGATGGTGGAGACGGTCGGCCAGGCCGACGCTCTCGAGCAGGGCGCGCGCGCGCCGATCGGCCTCCGCCGGCGCCGGCAGCCGCTCCGGGGGCAGCAGCTCGAGCGGAACCCGGACGTTCTCCAGAGCCGTCAAGGTCGGCAGCAGATGGAAGCTCTGGAAGATGAAGCCGACCCGCTCCGACCGCAGCGCCGCGCGGCCGTCCTCGTCGAGCGTCCCGAGCGCGATGCCCGCCAGCTCCACCTCTCCCTCGCTCGGCCGGTCGAGCCCGGCGAGGAGGCCGAGCAGCGTCGTCTTTCCACTTCCCGAGGGCCCCAGGATCGCGACCACCTCCCCGCTGCCGATCTCGAGATCGACGCCATCGAGCACGGTGAGCGCCGGCCCGGAGCCGGCCCCGGTGTAGCGTTGAGTGAGTTGGCGAGCGACGATCATGCGTGATGCAGGCGCGAATCCAGTTGGAGGAGCCTCGCGGGAGGGCCCGCAGGCGGCGATCGGATCCCGATGGACTCTACTTCCTGGGGGCCGCGCGTGCACTGCTGCGGGCCGGCCTGCTGCTGCTGGTCCTCGCCTGCGGCGCCGAGGACCCCGAGAGTCCGCGCGCGACGTCCAGGGAGCCGGCGCGTGCGAAGGTCCTCGAGACGGCACCGAGCGGATCGGGCGCGGCCCGGGCGTCCGAAGCCGGATCCAGCCGCGAGCCGATTCCGGCCATCGTCTTCCTCGGCACGAGCCTCACCGCCGGCTACGGACTGCCGGAGAGCGAGGCCTTTCCCGCGCTCATCCAGGAGCGGATCGACGATCTCGGACTCGACTACCGCGTCGTCAATGCGGGCGTGAGCGGTGACACCTCGGCCGGCGGGCTCCGTCGCCTCGACTGGCTCCTGCGACTCCCGATCGCCGTTCTGGTGCTCGAGCTCGGAGCCAACGACATGCTCAGGGGCCAGCCCGTCGACGCCCTGCGCCGGAATCTCGACGCCATCCTCGAGCGCACACGCTCCGAGTACCCCGGGGTC
>CAYXLY010000601.1:0-2569 GCA_964466005.1 uncultured Spirochaetaceae bacterium
TCATGGAGCTGGTGGTCGTCGCCGGCGCCGATGCCGGCAGCCAGTTCACGCTGGAGGGCGAGAAGGTCCTGGTGGGCAGAGGTCAGCCCATGACGGGTCAGACGGAGGTGATCCGGCTGCAGGACCGGAGCATCTCCCGACGTCAGGCGTGGATCGTTCGGGATGCGACGGGCACGGCGATCGAGTCGATCCGAACCGCATCGAACCCGACGCAGGTCAACGGCGAGATCGTCGATCGCATGCGTCTCTCGGTCGGTGATCGGATCGAGATGGGACGCGTGGCGATCGAGGTCCGGGCTCGCGGCGGGCTGAACCTGAGCGGTCTCACGGAGATCATGGAGGGCGCGGCGCACGAGCCGACGCAGACCGCCAGCGCGTCGCCGAGCCAGGGACCGACCGAGCCGATCGGGCGCCCCACCCTCCTCTCGGACGAGGAGGCGTCCTGCGAGGCCCCGGCCGTCGGGGCCGATCGGCTCGGGGGAGGCGCCGAGCCGACCGACGTCCGTCGGATGGACCTCGTCCTCGGCGAGCTGTGCCTGATCCGCGGCGCCGATCGGGACATCGGGCGCCGCTTTCCGATCCCGCTCGCGGGCGCCACGATCGGCCGGTCGGAGACGGCCCGAGTGCGGATCGACGAGCGCGGCGTCTCGCGACGGCATGCGGAGATCGGGGTCGCGGGGCGGTCGATCGTGCTCCGGCAGCGAAGCGAGACGAACCCGACGCTCCTCAACGGCTTCCCGGTGCTCGACGAGGTCGAGCTTCGGGATGGCGACGAGATCCAGCTCGCCGATCGCGTGGCGCTCTCGGTCCATCTCGCCGCGGGCGCGCGAGCCGGATCCGACGACGGAGCGAGCGCGGGCTCCAGCCTCTCGCGCACCATGAGACAGAAGATCGATCTCGAGCGCGAGATCGAGGACTTCAGCGTGATGGGAAGCTTCCTGGACGTGGATGTCGTGTCGTCCCGGGCGATGAAGGCCGCCGGCGAGAGAGCGGAGCACATCATCGTCTCCTTCGATCGATTCCGCGCCTTCGTGAGCGGGATCTGCGCGGAGCACGACGGACAGGTGCTCAACAGCAATGGAGACGAGCTGATGTGCTTCTTCGAGGAGGCCTGCGATGCCGTCCGGGCGGGCAGCGCGATCCTCGAGCGCCTTCCCGCCTTCAACCGCGAGCAGAACCTGCTGGGCCGGGACTTCCGATTCCGGCTCGGGGTCCACACCGGAAGGTCCCTGGTCGATCTCGACGCCGGCATCGCGTACAGCGAGGTGCTCGACACCGCCGGGCACATCCAGAAGCAGGCGGAGCCCGACTCGCTCCTGCTCTCCCAGGCGACCTTCGAGTGTCTGCCGGAGGGCCTGCCACTCCGCCGGATCGGGCCCTCCGACGGAGACGGCGGCGCCCTCTATCGATTGGATGGATTCCTCTCGCGAGCGGATCTCTCCGCACCCTCCGAAGACGCCGAGCGCGATCGGAAAAGGCCGCACTGACTCATCGCGGGCCCGGCCGGTCGAAAGGAGGGGGAGACGGTCGCCGGAGAGCCCCCGACTCAGCCCTCGGAGATGACGAAGATGTCGGATCCGCCATCGGCGCTCGGCGCGATCAGAAGCTGGGTCTTCATTCCGCCCTTGCTCGCCGTGATGGCCGAGTTCTCTCCGATCTCGCGCACCTCCTCGACCGTCCAGCCGTTGGCCTCGAGCTCACGCTCGTAGAAGTCGACGGCCTGTCCGGGCGGGTCGGACGTCAGGAGCTGGACGCCCGAGTACTGGATTCCGTCCCGCTCGGAGCCCCGTCCCTGGGCCGGCTGGGCGCCCGGATAGATCGGAAGATCGGAGGGGAAGTTGCCGGGGATCTCGGCCACGATGCCCTCGGGAAGATCCTTCGGAAAGCGCGAGGGATCCACGTCCGCCTCGCCGGTGCTCTCGCGCGACTCCGAGGTCGCCTGCGGGCTCGAGTCCGTCGACATGGCCGACGACGCCCCTTCCCCTCGGTCGGGGGCCGCGGGTCCCTCGGTTCCCGAGTCGCAGGCCGAGGTGAAGAGAACGAGAGAGAGCAGCAGAGCGACCGTGGCCCCGATCCGGAGTCCGTTCGAGACGAGAAGACGAGAGCGATCCATCGGAGTGTTCCCCCTGGTTGAAAGCGCGCCGATCATACACCAAAGCGGCCGGACGCGAGATCGCTCCCCTGCGACCCCCGGCTGGCGCTCAGGGCTCTGTCGGTGCCCCTCCCTCGCGCGGCCGCACCAGGCTGGACCGCACTCGCTCCACCGTTCGCGACCAGTCTCCCCTTCGGAGCGGCTCGGAGAGCACGGGCAGGATCTCCACCCGGCGCCACTCGTCGTAGCATTCCCGCGAGTCCTCGGGACAGCTCGCGGGAGGCCGGGAGAAGGAGGCGCCGGAGACCGTGACCAACCTCTGCAGGTCCTGCCGGTCCGCCTCCGAGACGCCGTTGGGCCCCATCAAGAAGAGCAGCACGCCGAGGGCCCGCTGCTGGGATCCGACGAGATTCGTCGTGTAGGGGTCAAACGGCGTCTCGGAGGCGGACCGGCAGGACCTGCAGAGGTTGGTCACGG
>CAYXLY010000602.1:0-2564 GCA_964466005.1 uncultured Spirochaetaceae bacterium
AGAGGTAGTACTTGCGGTCGGGCATATCCGGCGGGGTGAAGTAGGCCATGTTCTCGATGATGCCGAGGATCGGAACCCCCACCTTCTCGAACATCTGGAGCCCCTTGCGCGCGTCGATGAGAGAGAGGTCGTTCGCGGTCGTCACGATCACCGCGCCCGAGAGCGGCGCCATCTGGGTGAGCGTCAGCGCCGCGTCTCCCGTACCCGGCGGCATGTCGACGATCAGATAGTCGAGCTCGCCCCACTTCACGTCGGTGAGGAATTGCTTGACGAGCCCGTGCACCATCGGCCCCCGCCAGATGACCGGCGAGTCGTCCGTCATGAAGAAGGCCATCGACATCAGCTTCATCCCCTGGCCGATGACGGGCATGATCTTGCGATCCGGGGTGGTGTCGGGGCGCTGGTGCACGCCGGTGAGCAGCGAGAGCGACGGCCCATAGACGTCGGCGTCGAGCAGGCCGACCTCGGCTCCCTGGTCGCGCAGGGCGAGGGCCAGATTGACGGCGGTCGTGCTCTTTCCGACGCCCCCCTTGCCCGAGGCGACCGCGACCACGTTCTTGACGCCCGGGAGCACGGTCTCGTCCTGGCCCCCGGCTCCACTCCGCGCCGCCTGCCGGGTATTCGAGGTCATCGTCACCGCGACGTCCTCCACGCCTTCGAGGGCCGAGACGGCCTCGTGCGCGGCCCGCTCGAACTCGGACTTGACCGGGCAGGCCGGGGTCGTGAGCTCGATCGCGAACGAGACGTTCGTCCCGTCGATCTGCAGATCCTTGATGAACCCGAGATCGACGATGCTCTTCTTGAAGTCCGGGTCGATGATCGGTCGGAGCGCATCGAGCACCTGGCTCGCCTGGACGGGATCGGCCATGGAAGAATCCTCTCGAACCGTGAGATGGGCGCCTGGAGCGCGGGCTCCAGGCGGGCGGGGCGCGCAGAGCCTCCCTCGGGCACCCGAGTCGAGCTCCCCTCGCTGCCTCGATTCTAGCAGCCTGATTGCGCCGATGAGGCCGCTCGGCGTCGAGCGGGCGGCTACCCTCCGCGGCGCTGAGGCGCTGAGGCGCTGAGGCGCTGAGGCGCTGAGGCGCGCGGGAAGCGGTGCGTGGTGCGCCGTGCGAGGCGCTCCGTTTCGGGACCGGAGGCGGGCCGGGGCGGCGAGGGAAGGAGAGCGACCGGTCGTGCGGAATCTGGACGAGGCACTCGAACGTTTTCACGTCGCGGATCTCGAGTATGCCGGGGGGCTCTCGAACCACGGCCCGATGGGCGCCGAGGCGCTCGAGAGCATCGGTCATCAGGCGCTGATCCCGGCCTTTCTCGACCTCTACGCGCCGCGTCTGCCTCCCGCGGAGCCCGGCCGGGTGCTCGACGAGGCCGAGCGCCGGGCGCTCCGGGGAGATCCCGATCGCCGGGCCGACTGGGTGGCGACCTTCGAGGCGCTCGTCCGGGACGGCGAGTGGCGGGAGGTCGTCCGCGAGGTCGTCCCCGATCTCCTGCCGGGTCTCTTCGCGAGTGCAGGGCACGGATTGCTGCGGACGGCCCATGCCGTCCGCGCGCTCGAGCGGGAGGACAGCGCGCTCCGGCGGCGCGAGCTCGCACGCGGGCTCGCCGCCTGGGCGGCGCGCGAGCAGTCCCTGCCCGGTCGTCCCGGGGCGCGGGCGACTGCGGCCGACCGCGAGCGCGGACTGAGAGCCTTCTTCGACGCGCTGCCCCTGCTGCGGGATCCCGCCGCGAGGGAGGGGCTCATCCTGGCCGCCGCGCCCCGACTCGCTGGCCTCGCGCCCTTCGTCGAGGCCATCGAGCGGGCGCCGACCCCCGAGGCCGGTGCAGACGTCGAGGGATGGCTGGTCGAGCTCGCGCGCGAGGGAGCCGGGCTCTATCTCGCGCATCCCGAGGCGCGCATCGCCTACGTGCACGGGGTCACGCTGCCCGTCGCTCTGCGCGAGCTGACGCCCCTGCTCGACGCGGAGTCGGCCCGGGCCGGGGCCGGGTTCGTGCTCCAGGCGGTGGCCGCTCTGCACTCGCTCTTCGGCGAGCGTCGCCAGCCCGACGCCCTCGACGAGGACGTGGTGCGCACGGCGGAGGATTGGGATGAGATCCGCTACAGGGCCGCCTGCTCGATCCAGGAGCACGCGATCAAGATGGCCGAGGCCTGCTGGCGGATGGATACGATCGCTCCGGATCGCGTATTCCGGCTCGCCGCCAGCGATGCAGCGCTTCGCCTCGAAGGGAGTCGAAGCGCCGGAGGCTGCTGAGAGAGAGCTCGCACCGATCCGGCCGCTCGGCACTCATTCGCGGCTCTCGCGGCTCGCGGCTCGCGGCTCGCGGCTCGACGCGAGCGCCGTGCATCGGGGCGCCAGGGCTCCGGGATCACTCGCGCGCCGCGCTCGTCTCCTCGATCCAGGCGAGAAAGGCGGGCAGACCCCGTTCGATGGGAACGGCCACGATCTCGGGCAGCTCGTAGGGATGGATCTCTTCGATCCGGCGTTGGAGCGCGTCGTAGGCACCCGAAGACGTCTTGATCACGAGAGGAACCTCGCGCTCGCTCTGGACGGCCGCCCGGCTCGAGT
>CAYXLY010000603.1:0-2561 GCA_964466005.1 uncultured Spirochaetaceae bacterium
CGAGCGTCGTGCTGGCGAGCGCGGGGAGCACCTTCCGAAGCGTTCGATCCAGGTCGCGCTTCTCGTCGTAGAGCGCGACGAAATGGATCGTGTCGTCGACCGCGATCCCGAGGGCCAGATTCGCGACGAGGACCGTCCCGGCATCGAGCGGGATCTCCAGCCAGGCCATTCCACCGAAGGCGATCAGCATCGGCACGATGTTGGCGACGAGCGCGGCGCCGGCCAGCGTCCAGGACCGGAAGATGAGCAGGAGCAGGATGGCGACGCAGAGGACGGCGAACTCGACGCCCTGGATCTGGCCCCTCGCGATCAGATCCTCCGCCCGGGCGAACTCGTGCATGATGCCCGTCGCCCGCGCGCGGAAATCCGTGGCGCCGTTCTCGGCCCACCAGGATTCGGCCTCCCGCGAGAGGGCGAGGAGCCGATCCGACCCGTTGTCGTCGGCGCGAATCAGCAGGTTGGCCCTTCGGTGTCCCGGCTCGATGAGGTCCCAGATCTGCTCCCGCGAGGCGAGCAGGAGCATGTACTGCTCCGCGACCCGTCTGGACTCGATCGACGAGCTCGCCGGGTCGAAGACCTCGTGGACCGAGAGCAGCGAGTCGGCGATCGAGAGGACCTTGCCGACGTCGTTCTGCTGCCGGAGATGCTCGGAGAGCGCGGTCAGCGATTCGACGACGTCCGGCTCGGTGACCGTCCGCTGCCCGGTCGGCGTGATGACCACGTTGATCGGGCTGATCCCCGAGAGGTCCCGACGGATCCCGTCATAGGCGTCTCGCACCTCGCTGCCCTCGGAGAACCAACGCGTCGCATCCGTCTGGAGACCGAGCCCGGGCAGGGCGATTCCGAAGGCGGCCCCGATGACGAGCGCGACCCCGGCAACGCGACCCGGACGGGACGCGAGTCGCAGGATCGCGGGTCGGACCCGCGCGCCGATCCACCGCTCCCCGAGGCCCCGATCGATCCGGGCGGGCCACCGATCGAGGATCGGGGGCGCGAGGGTCGAGACCGCGGCCGTGATCAGCAGGGTTCCCAGAGCGCCCAGTCCGCCGACCTGTCGCATCGCCTCGATGGGCACGAAGGCGATCGCGACGAAGCCGATGGCGGTCGTGAGGCCGGAGAGGACCACGGGCAGGGCGACGTCTTCGGCCGCCTTCCGTCGTTGCGAGGCGTCCCGGCCCTGCCCCATCGCGAACACGAAATGCGTCGAGTATGCGCAACCCAGCGCCAGCAGGATCGACGGGAGGATCATCGTCGACAGACTCAACGGAATCCCGAGTCCGCCCATCGCGCCCAGAATCAGCCAGCCGCCCAGGACCCCGATCGAGAGGGGAACGAAGGTCGCGGGAAGACTGCCGAAGAGCATCCGGAACAGGAGACCGATCAGCAGGAGGGTCACGACCGAGAACGTCGCCACCTCGGAGCCGGTTCGCAGGTTGATCTGGGTCCGGAAGATGGGAACTCCGGACACGCGCGCGCGAATGTCCCCGCTCGCCTCGACGGCCGACTCGATCTCGCCGATCAGCGCATCGAAGGAGCCTTCGATCTCCGCGTCGAGATAGAGGTTGAGCGCCACGACGCGGCCGTCGTCGGAGATCAGGGACCGCGGAGCGATCCGTTCCTCGAGCAGCGCGGAGAGGAGCGCCTCACGAGCCTCGGGGCTCTCGGGGATCCCCGACTCGAGCGCCGCATCGAGGACGAGCGAGCCGTCCGCTCCGCCGCGGATATGCGGAACCGTGGCGAGGCTGTCGACTCGCCGGACGCCTTCGATCTCCTCGAGGACCCCCGTCAGCCGGATCGTCTCCTCGAGGAGATCGACCCCGAACGGCTCCTCGCCGGAGAGCGCGACGACGATCAGCTCGTCCCCGCCGAAGATCTCCTTGCTCTCCTCGTAGAAGCTCCAGGGCTCCGAGGCCCGGTCGAGCACGCTGTCGGTGGACGTCTCGATCCGAAGCGCGAGCGCTCCGGGCAACGCCAGACCGGCGAGCAGCAGCCAGATGCAGAGCACGCGGGCGGGATGCCGGAGGCTCGCGCCCACCAGCCTCCTCGGCAATCGCTCTCGCAGGCGGTTCGTCTCGGCCAAGGGGCGCTATTCCGGTCGTCGCGCGGTCAGCAGCCAGGCTTGAGGAGGCGTCCCGAAGGCAGGACGGATCGAGAGGGGCACGAGCCCCGCGCCCCGGACGACGGCCTCGAGCTCGTCGAGATCCCAGAAGCGGAAGATGCCGCGCTCCTCGAGATCGAGCAGCCGCGCCGCCTCGTTGATGAATCCGCCCAGGGCGCGTGCGATCTGCTTCTCCCGCTCGCCGAAGGACGCGAGGCCCTGCCCGCCCCGCAGCTCTCCCACGCCCTGGACGCAGATCTTCGACGTATCGGCGTCGCGCCGCAGCACCGAGAGCACGAGCCGACCCCCGGGCCGGAGCACGGCGTGGACCTCGGCCAGGAAGCGCTCCGGATCCGAGAGGTAGTTCAGAAGCAGGGAGCCGATCGCGCGATCGACGGACTGCCGGGCGAGCGGGATCGAGAAGTCCGCCGTGAGATCCAGGTTCGCGGCCACGTGATGGGCG
>CAYXLY010000604.1:0-2545 GCA_964466005.1 uncultured Spirochaetaceae bacterium
TCGTGAACAACGCCGGCATCCTGCGCTTCGGAGCGCTCGAGGAGACCCCCCTCGAAGAGTACGAGGCGATCGTGCGGATCAATCAGATCGGCCCCTTCCTCGGCATGAAGTCCGCGATCCCCGCCCTTCGAAGAAACGGAGGCGGATCGATCGTGAACATCTCGTCCCTCGCCGGCATGCACGGGATCGCCGGGCTGGTCGGCTACTGCTCGAGCAAGTACGCGGTGCGAGGCATGACGAAGGTGGCGGCCCTCGAGCTGGGGTCCGCCGGGATCCGCGTCAACTCGGTCCATCCCGGCGGCGTCGAGACCCCCATGACCCGACCCTTCGGCGAGGAGCCCCCCCCGGACTCCGCCCCCGCCTATGCGACGCCGATCCCGCGCATCGGCCGGCCGGAAGAGGTGGCGAGCCTGGTGCTCTGGCTCGCCTCGGACGCGAGCTCCTACTGCACGGGCTCCGAGTTCGTGGTCGACGGCGGCGAGCTGGCGGGAATGAGCCCGCCCACCTTCACCGGGTCGCCCGATCGGGGATCCGCTGCCGGATGAAGGCGCCCACGCGCTCCATGGCCTCGGTCGCCTCGGGAAAGGCGCCGCAGAGTCCGACATAGCCATGGATCATCTCCGGCGCGATGTCGAGGATCAGCGAGGCACCTTCGCGGCCGGCGCGCTCGGCGAGCCGCGTCGAGTCGTCCGAGGTCGTGTCGATCTGTCCGACCGAGAGATAGAGAGGGGGCAGACCCGCGAGATCGGCGTGGATGGGCGAGACGAGCGGATTGGAGAGGTCGCCTCCCGGTCCGACGTAGTCCTTGAACCGCTCGCGGATCCACTGTGCCTCGACGAAGGGATCTCGACCTCGGGGATGCAATGCGGCGTCGCCCTGCTGCTCGGCGTCGAGCCACGGCGTGAGACCGACGAGGCAGGCGGGAAGCCCGTCTCCGGCGTCGCGTGACGCGCAGGCCGCCGCGAGCGCGATCCCCCCTCCGCACGAGTCGCCGACGAAGGCGATGCGCTCGGGCGGCGTGCCCTGCGCGAGCAGCGCGCGGTAGGCGGTGAGCGTGTCTTCGAGGGCGGCCGGAAAACGATGCTCCGGAGCCCAGCGGTACTGGAAGCAGATCACCCGGGCGCGAGCGTGGCGCGAGAGATGCTCCCCGTAGTCGAGATAGTGCTGGAGCTCCGTCGAGACGAAGGCGCCGCCATGCACATGGAAGACGATGCGATCGCTGTCGAGATTCTCCGGCGTGGCGATCGAGACGGCAGGGATCCCGTCGAGCTCGAGCCATTCGACCCGGGTCTGCTCGCTGCAGCTCGTCGGGTGGATCGCATGCATCTTCTCCCGGACCTGCTCCGGAGGGTCCGTGTATGCCGGCTGACCCGGAGGCAGGGATCCGAGAAGGGCTTCGAACTCGCGACTGGCCATGCGGGGCTCCTCGTCCGGGGGGTTCCCGGGATGTGGGGGGAGCGTCGAGCATACTCCACGCGGAGGCCCGTGAAGGCCGCTTGACGAACGTCTCCATCCCCTCCGGAGCCTGATTGCCAGAGGTGGGAGAGGGGAGTTACGATGGCGGACGAATCCAAGCCGGAGAAGAAGCATGGCTGCCGCCGCCGAGTCCAATACCTCGAGTCTCTTCGACCGCATCAAGGCGATCGACGTCGATACCCACATTACGGAGCCGCCGGACGTCTGGACGGCGCGCGTCTCGAAGAAGTGGGGCGATCGCGTTCCCCACGTCGAGCAGCGCGACGGTCAGGACATCTGGTGCATCGGCGACCAGATGGTCGGGGGGCCGGGCTTCACGACAGCGGCCGGCTTCGAAGGGTCCTACCCCGAGTTCCGGAAGGGCTACCACGACATCCCGAAGAGCTCCTATGACGCCAAAGCGCGACTGCAGTACATGGACGAAGAGGGCATCTGGGGAGCCGTGCTCTACCCGAACGTGGGCGGATTCGGATCCGGCGGCTTCCTCAAGCTCGGCGAGCCGGAGCTGATGCTCGAGTGCGTACGGGCCTACAACGACTTCCTGGTCGAGTGGTGCAGCGAGAACCCCGACCGGCTCATCCCGGTGGCTGCGATGCCCTTCTGGGACGTGGACGAGTGCGTGAAGGAGGTCCAGCGTGCGGCGTCGATCGGACATCGATCGATCCTGGCTTGCTCGGAGCCCCAGGCCTTCGGTGAGCCGCGGCTCGCCGACCGCCATTGGGACCCCTTCTGGGCCGCCGTGAACGAGACCGGATTGCCGATCAGCTTCCATATCGGAGCGGGGGACCTCAGCGACATCATCTCCGATCCCTGCAAGCTGGGCCCGAAGGCGAGCTTTGCCCGGGTCTCGTCGACGATCTTCATGCAGAACATGAACTGCATCGCCGATCTGATCTACGGCGGCGTGTGCCATCGATTCCCCGACCTCGACCTCGTCTCGGTGGAGAGCGGCGTCGGATGGATCCCCTCCTTCCTCGAGATGGCCGATTGGCAGTGGAGCAACGGCCAGGTCCGGCGAGAGCATCCGGAGTACGACCGCTTCTGGGTGATCGAATACGACGTATGCTTC
>CAYXLY010000605.1:0-2540 GCA_964466005.1 uncultured Spirochaetaceae bacterium
CTGCGCTGTCCCCGGATCTCGACCCGATTGGCGTGGACGGGGTCCAGTCGGGGGCGGGGCCAATCGGGAGCGGCCTCGGGAAAGAGCCGATGGACGTGGTCGATGAAGATGCGGGGCTCTCCTTCGACGATTCCCTGGAGCTCGATCCGATGCGCCGCGCACTGTCCCGGCTCGACGCGGCCCTGGGCGAACTCGACGGTCTCCTGGGCCCCCCAGCGTCGGTAGACCTCGCGCGTCCCCTCGATCTCGACGCCCAGCGCGCCGGCGATCATGTAGAGCGGACCGCCCCAGATGCCCGTCATCATGCCGGGGGTATCCATCAGGGGCGCCTCGTCCATCGAGGACAGAAGACCCAGCATCCGCAGGCTCGCCTGGTCGGGGTAGCTCCCGGCGTCGATGAACTCGGTCGTGCGGACCGAGTCGACCTGTCCGCAGAGGCCGAGCAACGTGAGCGGGAAGAGGTCGTTGGCGAAGCCCGGATCGATGCCCCCGCTGAAGAAGCTCGACCGCCCCTGTCGACAGGCCCGCTCGATCCGGTCGCGAATCTCGGCCGGGGTGCGCTCGGGATTCTGGAAGACGCCCATGCTGGTCTCGACCACGTTCTTGCCCGCCCGCAGGGCCGACTCGAGATGGGCGAGGTTCGTCTCGGCATGCATCGCGTTCGGGCCGAAGTAGGCGACGGCGTCGGCCTCGAGCGCGAGGGTGGCTTCGATGTCGCGGGTCGCGATCAGCCCGAGCGGCGGGCCGCCCAGGATCTCGCCGACGTCGCGGCCGTCCTTCGCGGGGTCGTTCACGAGCACGCCGACGATCTCGTATCGGGGATGGCCGATCAGGCCGCGCAGGACGGCCTGACCGACGAATCCGGTACCCCAGACGATGACGCGGTACATGAAGCTCCTGGGATGGGGTCCGGAGACGGAGGCCTTGGAGGGAAGGCTGGAGAGCTGGGGCCGAGACCGAATACGGAGGCCGGATAGAGGCCGGGCAGACGCGTTGAGCCGCCTCCGCATCATAGGGCGGTCGCCCGGAGCCGACCAGCAGGGAGTGCGCCTCCGGGAGGACTCCGTCGGGGCGGCCCGATGCGCCCGGCGAGCCTGAGCCGTCGCGCCGGTCCGTCCTACACTCCGGGTCGGGGACGACGACCGGGCCGAGGACCGCTTCCGTGGAGGCGCCCGGAAGGGCCTGTCCCGACCTCGCTGCAGGAGGCCGCCATGACGCAAGACGAAACGATCCGAACGCTCGAGCGATTGCTCGCTCATTACGAGAGCCTGATGCAGGAGTGGAGCATCCGGAACGGAGAGCCCGGCAGCGCGCGCGTGCAGAACGTCCCGCTGGGCTATCAGGCCGAGGTCCGGGCGCTGCGGGCGGCGATCGACGCGGTCCGCGAGCCTCCGCACGCTTCCGCGAAGCGCGCCGCGCCGCCGGCCACCGGAGACGTGCCGAAGGCCCGGGGCTAGGCCGCCGCTCCGGGCTCGGGGAGCCGGGTCCGGGGAGGCGCGGGGGGTGCGATGCCGCGACGATCCGCGAGCCGTTCGCGAAGGCGCAGGCCGGGCCGGCGCCGCAGGCGGGGAGGTCGAAGGCCCCGTCTTCTGTCGATCGCATCGATCGCATCGGCCGCGCTGCCCAGCCGACGCACGCGGCGGCGGTGGCGGCGCGGCTGGCGAAGCGCGCCGCGAGCTCTGCGATGGCCGGTCGCGCTGCTCGCGCTCGGGGCTCTCTGGCTCGGCGTGAACGGTGTCTATCAGGTGATCCGCAAGCCGTCGGAGCTCTTCTTCCCCATCAGCGGCGCGCTCCACAAGTCGCCGGCCCAGACCTGGCGCGCCTACGGCCCGCTCTTCCGTCGACATTCGACCGACCTGATCACTCCCCATCTGCTCGCCGCGCTCGCGCAGGTCGAGGGCGCCGGGAATCCGCTGGCGCGCACCTACTGGCGCTGGTCGCTGTCGATGGATCCCTTCGATCTCTACCGCCCGGCCTCGAGCTCGGTGGGCATGTACCAGATCAGCGACGGGACCTTCGCCGAGGCGCGCCGCTACTGCATCCACGATCACGAGGTCGTGGCACAGGGACCCTGGCACGACTGGCGATCCTGCTGGCTGAACTTCCTCTATATCCGAATCCTCCCCTCGCACGCGATCGAGCTGACGGCCGCCCATCTCGACCGCCACGCGAAGCGTGCTCTGCGGCTCCATCCGGTGCCCGGTGCGACCCAACGCGCCCGGCAGGAGCTGGCGGCCCTGATCCATCTCTGCGGCGCGGGTGCCGGCCGGGCGCACGCGAGGCGGGGCCTCGAGCTGCCGCCCGGGTTGCGCTGCGGGAGCCACGACGTGCGTCGCTATCTCCGGAAGGTCGCCACTGCACAGGCGCGCTTCGGGCAGCTCGAGAGCGCCGACTCGAGTCGCTAGTCGGGTAGCGCCCGCACTCCCGATCCCGCGGTCGGGAGTGCGGGCGCCTGCGACTCAGCGCCGCCACCCCCATGGCTCCGGCTTCGAATCCTTCCCGGGCTTGCCCTTCCTCTTGCCCGGCCTCGACTCGTCGGC
>CAYXLY010000606.1:0-2539 GCA_964466005.1 uncultured Spirochaetaceae bacterium
GATCCCGGCGCGCGCGGCCAACGTCTGCTCGACGATCCGCGCGACGAGCCTCGCTCCGTCCGGTGCGCTCGACGATCCCGCCGCCTCTCGGATCACGACGGTCGAGCACCTGCTCGCCTCCGTCTTCGCCCATCGGATCGACAATCTGCGCATTCTCGTGGAAGGTCGTGAGCTGCCGGTCTTCGATGGCAGCGCGGCCCGCTTCGCTGCGTTGATCCGCGAGGCGGGGCGCGCGCCGCAGCCCGCGACGCGTCGGGAGTGGGTGCTGCGCCGAGACGTGGAGATCCGGGAAGGCGATCGTTGGATCCGGGCCGAGGCGAGCGACTCGCTCCGGATCCGCTATGCCATCGATTTCCCGCATCCGAGCATCGGCCGCCAATCCCTGGAGCTCTGCGGGCTCGAGCCCGAAGTCTTCGACCGGGAGCTGGCCGCGGCGCGGACCTTCGGTTTCGTCCACGAGGTCGAGGCGCTGAGGGAGGCCGGCCTCGCCCGGGGTGGGTCCTTCGACAATGCGCTGGTGCTCGACGAGCAGCGCGTCTTAAACGAAGGCGGGCTGCGCTGGCCCGACGAGTTCGTGCGTCACAAGGTCGTCGACCTGCTCGGCGATCTCGCTCTGCTCGGCGGCCCGCTCCGGGCCGCGCTGGAGGTCGAGCGGGGGGGGCACGCCCTCCATCATCGCTTCGTGCAGGCCCTGCTCGAGTCCCCCGACCTGCTGGAGCGTTGCGATCAGGTCGTCGCCGCGTAGTCCTCGAGCTCGCGGGCGAGCGGCACGGTCGCGGCGGCGTCCGTGAACTGCAGACCGACGCCCGGCGTGCGCATCGCGTCGCTCGAGCCCGGCTGGGCGACGTGGGACCAGGTCACTCGTGCCTCGAGCTCGTGCAGGATCTCGCCACCGGGAATCCGGAAGCGCACCTTCACGCAGTCGCCCCGCTCCATCGGGAGCTCCGTCTGCAGGAACATGCCGCCGGCGCCGAGAGTCGTCGCATAGTCGCAATGGATCCGGCCCCGTGCCTGGTAGTCCACCAGCATCCGGACGGTCATCCGGCGATGCCGGCGGGTGTTCTTCGGGCTGCGCTGCGTCATGGGGGGCTCCCTGGGGCTGTCGTGCGGGCGAGATCGTTCTCGCTCATCGGTCGTTCGGGCTCCGGTCGTCGAGCGCGTCCTCGAGGCGATCCCAGAGACGGCTCGTGATCAGGGCGAGGAGTCGTCTCGCGGGCTCGCACGTCTCCACGAGCGGGCCGAGCGGAGACCCGTCGAGGCGGAGGGGCGAGGCGTTCTCGCGGTCGAGCCAGAGCAGCGCGCGCAGCACGGCGCCCAGCTCGCCGCCATCCTCTCGGTCGAGCACCCGGGCTGCGGCGAGGGCCGTCAGCTCTGGACCCCAGGACGCGGGGTCGACCGTCCGGAGCGCGGCGAGGCCGGTCTCCTCCACGATCCGGCGCGCCCTTCGCCGCGCCCGTCTTCCGAGGAGGCGGTCGATCTCGGCTGCGGGGCCCTCTTCGCGGCTCCGCTGCGCGGGATCCAGCAGGATGCGGCCCAGCGTCTCGAAGAGCTCGGCGCGCTGGAGAGCGGGAAGTCGGACCAGTCGAGGCGCCGCGAGCTCCGCCTCCGCCTCGAGGATCCGGCGCGCGGCCGCGTCGGTCCCGGGATCGCCCGAGGAGGGCGCCTGCTCCACTTCGCCGAGCACGCGGGTCAGCTCCCCGCGGAGCGAGACCGCCAGCCTCCTCAGTCCCTCCGCTTCGGGCTCGGCCAGGGAGGCGTCGGACCCGATCGGGAGGCGCAGTCGTTCGGGGGCCGCCGAGGCCTGCCGCGGCGAGGCCTGACCGAGGGCGCAGAGGACACAGAGGGCCTCGTCGGCGATCGGCAGCTGGCCCTCGCGTGTCGCGAGCTCCACGAGGGCGCGCAAGGAGCTCGCCGTCGCAGGCGACGCCGCCAGGATCGAGCGGTGGAGAGCGATCGCCTCGGCGATCCTCTCCGGGGCATGAGTCAGCAGACCGGCGAGCGCGATGCGCGCGGCAGGCACGGGGGACCGGAGCGCGAGGGCTCGCTCGTAGGCGCCGATCGCCTCGGGAACCCTCTCGAGCGGGCCCGAGAGGAGATGTCCCCGCTCCAGCAGGACGGGCCCCAGGGCGGAGCTCTCCGGGTCCGGATGAGCCTCGATGAAGCGGGCGAGGACGGCATCCGCCTCGGACCAGTCGCCCTCGAGTCGTGCGAGTCGGGAGGCACAGAGCGCCGCCTCGACGCATCGGGGATCGCAGTGTGCGGCCTCGCCGAAGTGGACCCGCGCGGTCTCCGGCTGCCCGGCTGCCTCTTCGAGTCGGGCCAGCCGGAGTGAGATCCGCGCGGAGTGGGCGCCCGGCTCGATCGCCTCGAGAGCACGAATGCACACCCGGCGCGTCTCCGTGTCGACCTCCAGGCTCGCCACGACCTCACAGCGCAGGAGCCAGGCGGCGGCCAGCCGGGGATCCGCCTCGGTCGCCGTCTCGAGATGATCGGCTGCGCGCGCGCAGTCCCCGGAATCCCAGGCAGCCTCGCCGGCCCT
>CAYXLY010000607.1:0-2539 GCA_964466005.1 uncultured Spirochaetaceae bacterium
CTGTTCTTGCTGGTCGTTGACCAGACTGGCAAACTCCTTGTAGGTCTCGTAATCTGCATCGGGCTCGTCGATCGGCCTGAAATACATGATGTTCGCCGTCGAGGTCGTCCACTCCTCCTTTGGCTTCCAGACGGCCTGTACCCGCATTCCCATCCGTACCTCCTCGGGCTTCGCGTCGAGCACGTGCATCAGGATCGTATCGGAGCCGTCGAGCAGGACGTTCGCAGTCACGTAGGGCAGATCGAGCGGAATGTTCTCCGAGGGGACCCGGACGACGGAGAAGGTGACCAGCGTGCCTTTGTCGGGCAGCGCGACCGTCTCCTCGCCGAAGGCCACGCCATGCTGTGGACAGGCGCCTCGGCTCGGGAAATACACCCGCCCATCGACGGGACAACGCTGGCCGAGCAGCTTGCCCTCGGCGATGGCGCGCAGGAAGCGCGACGCCGACTGGCCCGCGCTGTAGGCGTAGTCGAGCGAGATCGGCGTCCGCAGGACCGTGACCGGCTCGCTCGAATCTTCTCTGGAATCACTCATGGGGTCGGTCTCCCTTGAAGCTCCGGTCTCTCGGCGCGACAGCGGCGAAGAGGAGGCGGGGCTCGAGATACATCACGAAGCCTGCACGCGGAGCATCGGTCCGGAGTCGAGAGAACGGCGCGCATCCGGCTCGTCGATCCGTTCGTCGTCGACATTCCGTTCTTCGTCCACACGCAGGCAAGAACGGCTCCTGGAACGGGCCATTCACGCTGGGACGAAGACGAAGTCTTCGATCGATCCGATGGTCTCGCCGGCCCACTTCACCTCGACACGCATGCCACTCTGCATGGCCGCCTCGCTTCCGGCATCCACGACGTGCAGGAACGGGCAATCCGCTCCGTCGAGCTGGACCAGAGCGTAGGCGAAGGGATGATCCAGCGGCTGCTGCCGGCGCGGCTCGGAGACCCAGGACCAGCTCTTCACGATCCCCTCGCCTCCGACCTCGACGAGCTCGTCGAGCGCCTGACTGGTATCGGGATCGTACTCCTTGGGAGGCACCATCACGGTGCCGTCCGCCCGCTTGACGCCCAGCAGCCGCCGGTCGCGCAGCGCAGTGAAGAACTGGGAGAGGATCGGACCCAAGGATCGCTTGTACGTGTACTCGATCGTGTGCGTCGCGGTCAGTGAGGGCTCGATCGTCTGGCTCATCAGGTCTGATCTCCTTTGGGGACGATGAAGCCGAGGCCCCCGGCCCCTCGATCCCTCGACCGCCCGGTCACCCGATCTCATGATCGCGCCACCCCGAGCGAGGAATCACCCCATCCATGAGAATCCGTGACGCTCTTGCCTCGCAAGTCCGTCGTCTCCACAGAGTGCAGGCACGTCGCCGGCCGAGTCAAGCAGAATCTAGAACGTGTTTCAATCAGACGGATCGAGGGGCTGGACCCGCAACGCTCGAGCTGGAGAAGATCGGCAATCTCTGGAGGCCCGAAGACCGCAGTGCGCATTCGGACGGGAGCCGCGTCCGGCTTCGGGAGGCTCGGGCCCTGGCCGCGTGCCTCGAGTCCTTCTGAGGGATGAACCGGCCCCCCACAGACGAGCCAGGGGGAGGCGCGAGATGCCTGGCTCTGGGCCGGTGCCCGTCTGTCTTGTGTCCACACTTCGTCGGCGACTAGAATCGAGCCTCTCAGAGGAGCAGGCCCCATGACGGATTCGACGGACGCCATCCGAATCGAGAACGACCGCGGCATCGCCTGGGTCACGATCGATTCTCCTCCCTTGAACCTGCTCGGCGGCGAGCTCATGGCCGCGCTCGTCGCAGCCGTCGAGACCCTCCGCACGAACGAATCGGCCAAGGTCGCGGTCTTCCGCAGTGCGGATCCGGATTTCTTCATCGCGCACGGGGACGTCGAGGTGATCTCGCGCGTTCCCGTCGACCCGAAGCCGCCCACGACGGATCTGTCCGCGATGCATCGGGTCCTGGAATCCTTGAGGAAGCTGCCTCTCGTCACGATCGCTCAGATCGAAGGCTATGCCCGAGGCGGCGGAAGCGAGGTGGCCCTCGCGCTCGACATGCGGTTCGCCGCCCGCGGCAAGGCCGTCTTCGGCCAGCCCGAGGTCGCGCTCGGAATCCTGCCCGGCGCAGGGGGCACGGCCCGACTGACCCGGCTGCTCGGGCCGGCCCGCGCCTCGGAGATCATCCTGGGCGCCGATGACTTCAGCGCGGACGAGGCCGAGCGGGTGGGCTGGATCAACCGCGCCCTGCCCCCCGACGAGCTCGGTCCCTTCGTCGAGCGCCTCGCCCGTCGGATCGCGAGCTTTCCAACCGTTGCACTGCGCGAAGCGAAGCGAGCCATCCAGGCATTCTCCGATCGGGAGATCGAGAACGATCTCGTCACCGAGCAGAACGCCTTCGATCGACTGATGTCGGACCCTGCCTCGGAGCGGGTACCGCGGATGCAGCGTTTCCTGGAACGAGGCGCCCAAACCCGCCAAGCCCAATCCTCTCTACCCTTAGACGTGGACCGATGATTGGGTCCAAGGTCCGGCACGTTCCCTGCTCCAT
>CAYXLY010000608.1:0-2530 GCA_964466005.1 uncultured Spirochaetaceae bacterium
TGTGAGAACCTGGCCAACGGATTCCGCTTCGCCGAGGGGCTCCCGCTCTTCGAGAACCGACTCCGATGCATCCCGCAGGCCGCCGACGACCTCAAGGCCATCACGCAGGAGAAGCTCGCCTGGATCGATGACCTCATGGAGGGGCGGGAGTTCATCTGCGGAGACCGGTTCACTCTCGCGGACATCCTCCTCTTCGCCTTTCTCGAGTTCGGAGGCGCCGTCGGCCAGCCGCTCGACGCCAAGTGCGAGCGGTTGCAGGCGTGGTACGCCCGGATCGCGGCGCGGCCGTCGGTGGCCGGATAGGCCTCGGGCCCGTCGGTCGTCGCCCCGTCGGTCGTTGCCCCGTCGTCGGCGCCCGGCGTCGGTGGCCGGGCGCCGACCCCGTGCATGCCTGTGGTGGCATGGACTCCCGGTGCCGTCCAGGTGCGATCCAGAGGCGGTGCAGGAGAAGCCCGGTCGCCTTCCCTCAGGGAACTCAATGTGCCATTCTCATGGGGCTGCTACGTTGGGGCGTCGAGCGGCGGGTGGCGATCACGCCGTAGACGTCGTGTGGCATGGCGAGCTGCCCCTGGGGCGGGCGTTCGGCTCGCGGATCTCGCGAGAGGACCCGACCGGAGACGGCCAGGGAGCCGAATCGAGCCGACTCGATCGCCACGGTCGTCCCGGGCCCGGGTGGGCCGCCAGGGGGGGTGGAGGATCCGAAGGGAACCGTCCCGTCTTCATGAGTGACGAAGATCGGTGCAGACGCGGGTCCGGCGTTCCCCGGCATGCGGGTCCACCACGACGCATCGGGTGACTCGACGAGCACGGACGAGCACGGACGAGCACGAAGAGACGAGCACGAGAGACGAGCACGAGAAGAGGCGAGTCGAGTCGAGTCGAGGGGGAACGACGGAAGCGAAGCGCCGCGCGACCGTCGCAGGGGTCGGATCGGCCGATCGATGAATCGGTCGAGAGGAGATCATCGGCGTTCGCAGGTCGAGCCCCGCTCGGCGATCGGCTCCGGGCTCGGAGCCGTTCGGGGCGGCTCGAGAGCCGGCCGGGGCGATGAGGCCCCCGGACGACACCGGCGAGCAGCAAGCGGCTGCGTGAGACGGGCGCTCGGACGCCCGCTCGATTCAGATCGAGACCTCGCTCCCGGATCAGGGAACGACACGGGAAGAGTGAGGCGAGCCGCCCTGGACGAAGGGACTGGGCGTAGATTCGGAGGGAAGTGCGGATGGCACGCGCAAGTCGGATGAGTGTTCTCAAGCGCAAGCGCGAGAGCGAGAAGGCAGAGAAGGCCGCGCGCAAGCGCGAGATGCGAGAGCTCGAGAAGGAGGGCGGCAACCGGGAGAAGGAGCCGCACTCCGGAGAGGCGACCCAGGAGGATCTCGAGGCCTACGGGATCCTTCCCCCGGCCGAGGACGACGAGGACTAGCCGGTCCGCGGCCCCTCCTCCCCGAGGCGTCGACCGCTTCCCGGCCGATGAGGCCGGGGGCGGAGCAGACGGCGGATGGCGGATGGCGGAAGAAAAGGAAGAGAGCCCTCAGCCGAGCAGGATGGCCGCGATTCCCGCCACGACGAGCACCACTCCGGGGATCTGCGGGATCAGCGTCCGCTCGCCGAGGTAGCGGATGCCGAGGGCGACCGCGAAGAGCGCCTCGAGCTGGCCGATCGCCTTCACGTAGGCCACGTACGTCAGCGAGAAGGCCCAGAACCAGCCCATGCTCGCCGCGAAGCCCATCGAGCCGATCCAGGTCATGCGTCGCCAGTGGACCCGGACGGCGCGGAAGGCCTCGGGCTCACGACCTGCGAGCCAGACGGTGAGGAGCGCCACCTCCATCCAGGTCGTGTGAAAGAGCGTCTGGACGGGCGCGCCGAAGGCGCCCTGCGGAATCGATCCGTTGGCCGCCGAGACGACGCGACTGGCCTCCTTCAAGGCGAAGCTCGCGACGACCAGGAGGACCGCGCAGAGCAGCGCGAGGCTCCCTGAGCGTCCGAAATGGAGGGCCCGCTGCCATCTCCGGGCGGGCGTCTGGCGTGCGAGGTTGATCGCGATCACGCCGACCGCACAGAGTCCGATGCCCACCACGCCCCGATCCGAGGGAAGCTCCGAGAAGAAGAGGGCGCCGGCGATCGCCGTCAGCACGACCTCCAGCTTGTGGAAGACGATGGCCTCGCCGAAGCCACCCGCACGGAAGGCGGCGACGAGCGCCACGTTGCCCAGCAGCTGGGCCAGGGCGGTCAGGAGGCAGAACGCGAAGAAGACCGCCGGCAGGGCTGGGAGGCCGGAGCTCGCCACCGAGGCCGCGCACGCGAGCGCCGCGAAGGGCAGGCAGAAGGCGAATCGGGCCCAGCTGTTCAGCGCCGGCGAGATCTGCGCGGAGAGGCTGCGCGCGGTCGCGTTGCGAGCGGTCTGGGCCAGGGCGGCGGCGATGGCGAGGCCGACCCAGAGCTCCGCCTCGATCAAGAGGAGGGCCTGACGAAGCGACCCCGGGCCGATCGGAAGAGCGTCGTGTAGGGAAAGAGTGTGTCAGTACGTGTAGAT
>CAYXLY010000609.1:0-2524 GCA_964466005.1 uncultured Spirochaetaceae bacterium
GAGGGGAAGCCGATCGGCCTCGTTTCTGTAAGCTCCTGCCCATGCGCCACCTGCTCGGACGCAGACGGTTTCTCGCTCTCGCCGGCGGGACCGCCGCCCATCTCGCCGCCGGTGCCTGCGGGTCCGATCGCGCCGATCCCGGGACCGCAGAGCGCGAGACAGAAGAGGACGTGGCCCGCCTCGCTGCCCAGAAGCGTCGGGAACGCGCCCGCTCCGGGAAGGGTCCCTTCGGTCCGCAGCGCTACCGCGGCTATCGGGGACTCGCGGAGCTTCCCTGGTTCGAGCTCGACTCCGAGGGCGTGCTGCGCTGCGTGGACGAGAGCGTGCCGCGCGCCATCGACTGCCACTGCCATCTCGGCATGTCCGTGCTCTTCGAGCCCGATCTCGACCTGCATGCGCGCACGCCCCGCGTCCGCCACCTGCTGGACTGTGACGCGACGCAGCCGGGCTGCGAGCTCGACCTCGACGTCTACATCAACGCGAACTTCGAGGAGGCCGACCTCCGAGGGCTCCGCTGGAATACGCTGACCCAGGGACTCTGGGGAAATCCGGTCGTCCGCACGCATACCATCCCGAATCTGCTGGACGAGATGGACGCGACGCGCATCGAGGCCGCCTGGATCCTGCCGATCCGGTTCGGGCTTCCCTTCGGTGACGCGCTCACGGAGAGCTGGACCCGCGCGGTCCGGGAAGCGGGGGTCGCGGATCGTCTGCGCGTCGGCTGCTCCGTCCATCCGCGGGACGAGCGATGCCTCGAGCGGCTGGAAGCCTTCGCCCGGGCGGGCGCCCGGGTGCTGAAGCTCCATCCGACCATGCAGCGATTCTACCCGGACGAGCCCGCCCTGATGCCGATCTACGAGGCGGCCGAGCGACTCGGTCTCGTCGTCTTCTTCCACGGCGGACGCGCGGGCATCGAGCCGGAGTCGACGCGACGGCATGCCCTGCCCCGCCACTACGAGGGCGCCTTCGCCGGCTTTCCCGGACTGTCCTTCGTGGTGGGACACGGCGGGGCCCGGGACGGGGAGGCCATGCTCGACCTGGCGCGACGCTACGAGAACGTCTGGCTCGGGACGCACGGGCAGAGCGTCACGCACCTCGACGCGATGATCCGCGAGACCGGCGGCGAGCGGCTGCTCTTCGGAACCGACTGGCCCTTCTACCACCTCGGGGCCTCGCTCGCGAAGATCCTGCTCGTGACCCGGGCGCCGGAGCGCGAGGGAGTCCGCCGGGCCATCCTCCGCGACAATGCCCTGCGTCTCATGAGCGCCTGACGGACGCCTTGCGAGTGCCCCACGCGCGCACTCGAGGGGCGCATGGAGAGACGCATGCGGCAGCCGCATGGGAGCGCGCGGGCGGGCTCGCGAGGAGCCTCGCGAGAAAGGAAGCCGGTCGCCGCCGAGGCAGCCGGAAGCGGGAAGCGGGGAACGCAAAGGGAGGCGAGCGAGCCGGATGAGTCTCGAGTCGGAGGGGGAGTTCATGGTCGCGATCGAAGGAGCCTGCGAGCCGCGCTTCTCGCGGGTGCGCGACGCCTTCGCGGCGGCCTTCTCCCGGAATCGCGAGGTCGGAGCGGCGATCGCGTTCATGGTCGACGGCGAGATGGTGGTCGACCTCTGGGCCGGCCATCTCGCAGCGGACAAGAAGCGGCCCTGGACCCGCGACACGATCGCCAACACCTACTCGACCACGAAGGGCATGACGGCGACCTGCATCCACGTCCTCGTCGAGCGCGGTCGGATCGACCTCGATGCGCCGGTGGCCGACTACTGGCCGGAGTTCGCAGCCGCCGGAAAGTCCCGGATCCCGGTTCGTTGGCTCCTCACGCATCAGGCGGGGCTGCCGGCGATCCGCGAGCCGCTGCCCGGAGAGACGCTCTACGACTGGGACGCCATGACGGAGGCTCTGGCCGCCGAGGCGCCCTGGTGGGAGCCGGGGACCCGTCACGGATACCACCCCGTGACCTTCGGCTTTCTCGTGGGCGAGGTGATCCGACGGGTGAGCGGCCGGAGCGTCGGCGAGTTCTTTCGTGAAGAGATCGCCGAGCCGCTCGACGCCGACTTCCAGATCGGGCTCCCGGCCGAGGAGGATGCCCGGGTCGCGGACATGATCGGCGGCCTGGTGCCGCCCCGAAGCACGGGCCCGGACTCGAAGGTCCGCCTCAAGGGTCCGCTGGCGCAATTCGTGACCGAAATGGCGGACCCGACGACGATGGTCGGGGCCGCCTTCAACAACCCGAAGCTGCCGCCGAACGCCGTGAACACGCGCGCCTGGCGAGGCGCCGAGATTCCTGCAGCCAACGGGCATGGCTCGGCGCGCGCGCTCGCTCGCGTCTACGGCGCCCTCGCGCGCGGGGGAGAGCTCGGGGGCGTCCGGATCCTCCAGGAGGAGACGATCCGCAGGGCGCGAAGCGAGCAGGTCGCCGGTCCCGACGCGACGCTGGCGAGCATGCCGATGCGCTACGGGCTGGGCTTCATGCTGAGGAGCGACTTCATGCCCTTCTCGCCCCATCCGGATGCGTTCGGTCATC
>CAYXLY010000610.1:0-2509 GCA_964466005.1 uncultured Spirochaetaceae bacterium
GGAGTTCAGACGTGTGCTCTTCCGATCTTCTCGAGGGATGGGGTTAACTGGCGCGAGTCCGAGAGGGGGAAGGTGATCCCGAATGAGGAGGAGTTCGATGAGTCCCGATCCGCGATGCGCGCGCGTCGAGCCGAGCCCGGAGGCGACGAGAAGGTCGACGGCGACCCGACGGTGGACGGTAGAGCTCGCCTCCGTCCTCCTGAGCGCGCTGGGGCTGGGGCTGGCGATCGTCTCGCTCTCCGCTCCGAGCCCCGCGACCGCGGACGATCCCCGCGCGCGAGAGATCATGGAACGCGTCGACGCCCGGGACGATGGAGACGATCAGACCTCGAAGATCCAGATGATCCTGATCGACCGTCGGGAGAACCAACGCGTCCGCGAGCTGCATTCCTTCGTGAAGGACGTCGGCGAGGACACCTACTCGATGCTCTTCTTCATCAGTCCGGCGGACGTCCAGGACACCGGATTCCTCACCTACGACTACGACGACGAGGCCCGCGACGACGATCAATGGCTCTACCTGCCGGCGCTCAAGAAGACCAAGCGCATCGCCGCGAGCGACAAGAGCGGCAGCTTCATGGGCTCGGACTTCTCCTACGCCGACATGACGGACCGACCGCTCTCCCGATACGACTACACCCTCCTGCAGGAGGGCGAGGTCGACGGACATCCGGTCTGGGTCATCGAGTCCGTTCCGCGGAGCGAGGAGGAGATCGACGAGACGGGCTATGAGAAGTCCATCCTCTTCGTCCGCAAGGACAACGACGTCGTCATCCGCTCGAAGATCTGGCTCGAGAAGGGTGATCGCAACAAATACCTCGAGGTCGAGAAGCTCGAGCAGATCGACGACATCTGGGTCCCCACGCTCATGACGATGACGACGAAGAAGGGCAGCAAGACGCTTCACCGGACGGTGCTCCGCACGTACGACGTCCGCTTCGATCAGGGTCTCGACCTCGACTCCTTCTCCGTCCGCGGACTCGAAACCGGCCCCTGAGCGTGCAGGCTCGAGCGCGCCCTCCGCTCGTGATCCTGCTGGCGATCGCGCTTCCGACCGTCGTGCTCGGCCTGCCCGCCCGGGCGGAGTCGGAAGAGCCTCGGCGGGATCGGGACGGCTACGAGGATCTGCTCGGCGGCTTCGACGACGATTTCGACGCCGCGGAGCTCGAGCCCCTCGAGTCTCCGATGCCCGGATGGCTCGAGGCCCTCCCCTTCGGTCGGATGCTCTACGAGCGGGTGGACCTCGGTGGCACCCTCGCGGCGGGGGCGTCCTACAGCTACCTCGACCACATCGTCGCGCACGGGGACGAGCCCGGACGCAGCTCCTCCTTCAGCAACCTGACCCGTCTCGATCTCGACTTCCTGCTCCGCGTCGACATCGAGCTGCCCGCGCAATGGCGCATCCGTGCAGAAGCGCTCGGCTGGTACGACTTCGCCTACTGGCTGAAGGGACGCGGAAACTTCGGCGGCGAGGTGCTCGACGTCTACGAGTGGCAGGTCGACTCCGGCGAGGTCTACCTGGCCGGTCCCCTGCATCCGAACGTCGACCTCACGATCGGTCGCAAGATCGTGAACTGGGGCCGATCCGACACCTTTCGTGTCGTGGACGTCGTGAACCCGCTCGACAACAAGGAGCCCGGGCTCGTCGACATCGAGGACCTCAGACGGCCACGAACGATGATCAAGCTCGACGCACAAGCCGGCCCCTGGAGCACGACCCTGCTCGTGATTCCCGAGAGCCGCTTCGATCGGCAGCCGCCGGTGGGAAGCGATTTCTTTCCCGATCTCTCCGGCCTCCCCCCGGCTCTGCGTCAGGCCTTCCGCAACGTGCCGATCGACGAAGACGACAGTGACTTCGATCGGATTCCGGGCCTCGCGGCCAAGGTCGATGGTCGCTTCAGCGGCTGGGATTTCTCGCTCTACGGAGCCTGGGTCGACGAGACCGCCCGCATCATCGACGTCGATGCCACGATCCTGACGCAGGAGAGCAACCGCTTCGCTCTCGTGGGCCTCGCAGGCAACTTCACCCGAGGCAGCTGGCTCTTCAAGCTCGAGAGCGCCTGGCTGAGCGGAATCGAGATCCTTCGAGCCCGGGCGACCCCGCCCTTCCTCGTCAGCGACGACAAGGAGCGCATCGACACGATGGTCGGGATCGAGTACTTCGGCCCCGACAGCCTCACGATCGCCCTGGAGATCGTGAATCGGCATCTCCTCGACTACGCCCGAGGCGCCGGAAGCCCGATCCAGCTGACCGAGCAGAGTCGATTCGAGACCGGACTGCGCATCACCCGCCCTTTCTTTCGCGAGCGCATGGAGGTCACCGCCCTGGGAATCGTCTTCGGAGAGCGATTCCAGGACGGCGGACTCCTGCGCCTGTCCGCCGACTGGGAGCTGACCGACGCGTGGAAGCTCGAAGGCGGACTGCTCGCCTTCATCGGGGGGCCGGACAAGGGGATCGGCGCCTTCGATTCGACGACCGTCTAGATCGGAAGAGCACACGTCTGAACTC
>CAYXLY010000611.1:0-2492 GCA_964466005.1 uncultured Spirochaetaceae bacterium
ACCGGGTGAGCACGGAGGCGCCCTCATGACGCTGCGCTTCCTCGAGCGGGCCCAGGTGGCCCTGCTGATCGTCGACGCCTCGGAGGGGCTCACGGATCAGGATGCGCGCGTCGCCTCGCTGGTCCGGCAGCAGGGCTGTGCGGCCGTCGTTCTCGCGAACAAGTGGGATCGGGTCGAGCCCGACCGACGCAAGTCGGTGCTGGCGGACATCGCGCACGGCCTGCGCTTCATGTCCGACGTACCCGTCGTTCCTGTTTCTGCAACGAAAGGAAGGGGTTTCGGGAAGCTCTTCGACAAGATTCGAGAGGTGGTTTCCGCCTCCGACCAGCGCGTCCCGACCGCCGACCTGAACCGCTGGCTCCAGGACGTGGCCGAGAAGCATCCGCCGGCGATGGCCAGCCGGGGACCGGCGCGCCGCCGCCCGAACAAGCTCTTCTACGCCTCTCAGGTCGGCGTCCGGCCGCCCACCTTCGTCGTCTTCTGCACGGAGCCTCAGGCGATCCAGACCTCCTACGTGCGATTCCTCGAGAATCAGCTGAGGGAGAGCTTCGGCTTCGCAGGCACGCCGGTGCGGGTGAAGCTCAGGCGCCGAAGCTCTCGAAGACGCGAGGAGTAGCCCCTCGAAGTCCGCGGGGACTCCGATACAATCCGGCGCCCGCAACGGAGACGCCGACCCGCAAACCGGAGAGCGCGCGATCTCGAGCGTGCCCGAACCGGGCATCCGAACCGAGTCCGTCGGCGCGGACGCGACGGACCACCTACGAGGGATTCGACAGTGGCCAGGAAAGAGCGAAACCCCGCGGCGGAGACGCTTCGCGAGATGGAGGCCTCGGGCGACCGGATTGCCGAGTGGGCCTCGGAGAATGCCGTCGTGATCCTGGGCGTGATCGCCGGCATCCTCGTGCTGGCCGCGGGGGTCGGTCTCTGGGTCCAGCACGGAGCCGACCGACGCGATGCGGCGGCCGATGCGCTGGCGATCGCGACCAGCGACTATCGACAGGCGATGGGCGCCGATCCCGCAGGCGGGCCGATTCCCGAGCCGGCGAACCCGGATCTGGGTCGGCGGACACGCGTCGAGTTCGCGGAGCGCTTCGCGCGCATCGGCCGGGAGCACGGCGGAACCGCAGCAGGCTCTCTCGCCTGGCTCGAGGCCGGCACGCTGCTGGCCCGGCTCGAGCGCCCGGAGGAGGCTCGGGAGAGCTTCGAGGCGGCGAGAGAGAGCGCGGGGCCGCGCTCGCCGATCACGGCGCTGGCCTGGATGCGCCTGGCCGATCTGGCGGAGGCGCGCGGGGATCTGGCCGCTGCGGCCGAAGCCTACGAGGCCGCCGCCAACGTGCCCGATTATCCGCTCCAGGCCAATGCGCTGGCCGAGGCCGCTCGAACCTGGGCGGCGGCCGGAGAGCCGGAGAAGGCGCTCGCCGTCTTCCAACGCCTCGAGTCGGAGTTCCCGGACGAGCGGGTGCCGCCGCACATCGCGTCGCGCATGAACGAGCTCCGCCTGGAGCTCGGCGAGGCCGACTGACCCGACGCCGATCCATCCGTCCGTCTCGAGCGCGATCCATTCGGGCGGGCCCGGTGTCGTGCAGTGGCGGATCGGAATCGAGTCTGCCCACAGCCGAGCTCCGGGATTGGATGATTGATCCGGCATGTCTCGGGCCAGGCGGGGACGCGCTCGAGAGCGCGCTCGCCCACGATCCGACCAAAGCCACTCCCTGTACGCGACCTGAACCTCCAGGTCCCGGGGCTTCCGAGCCGAAGAAGCCCTCTCGATCGACCCTCAAATACCACCGATAAGATATATTATGACAAGTAGGATCCCGCTGGAGCAAGAGCGCCCGGATCGCTCGATCCACGCGGCAAGGACGGAGGCGTCGAGCGCCTCCGCACGCGACGGGTGCCTCACTTACCCCCCTTCCCGGGCCCGATTCCGGTCGGTGCGCCGTCGAGAGGCGCGACACGGCGCGGCCCCGTGTCTCACGCAAGCGCCTGGCGGGCTCTGCGCTGGCCGTGGAGCCTGCTGGAAGATCCGAGCGGCCAGAAAAAGGGTTGATTTCACGGGGATTTGACGATTTTCCCTGCGAACCGGAGACGGCTTCGGCATGTCCCTCTGGATTCGACGCCCGCGAACCGCTACAAGCACGGACGCTTCGTGTCCACCGATCCACGCGCGGGCCGCCCCCTTCCCTCATGGAGGCCCCGTGAGGAGTCGTGGCCGGGTCGAGGTGCAGAACGGCGAGTCCGCTGGCAGCCGTGGAGAGTAAGGCATGAGTCCGAGCAAGCAGAAGACCAGCTCCAGCCCGAAGAAGAGCGCCCGGAAGAGCAGCGCCAAGGCCGCCTCGAAGGGCACGAGTCCGAAGAAGAAGGCCGCGGCGCCGAAGAAGAAGGCCTCCTCGAAGAAGAAGGCGGCCAGGAAGGCGGCGACCGCGTCCAAGAAGGCAGCCCGGAAGGCGGCCAAGAAGGCGGCGCGATCCGCCGCGGCGAAGACGACCGCC
>CAYXLY010000612.1:0-2488 GCA_964466005.1 uncultured Spirochaetaceae bacterium
CGGGGATCCGAATGCACGCCCGGATCAGCGACGGGAGTAGAAGAGCTCCTCCTTTGCCTCCTGCTCGAGCTCGTCCCGAAAGCGGGGATCGGCGATCGCGATCAGCGCCTCGATGCGCTCGGTGGTGCTCTGACCGTGAAGCTCGGCCATGCCGTGCTCCGTGATGATCGTGTCCACGTCCGCTCGGGACGTGACCACGCCGGCGCCCTCGGCGAGCCGGGGGACGATGCGCGAGATCGTGCCGTCTCGCGCGGTCGAGGGCATGGCGATGATCGATCGACCTTCCCGCGAGAGGTTCGCGGCCCGAATGAAGTCGACCTGTCCCCCGACCCCGGAGTAGATGCGCGAGCCGATCGAGTCGGCGTTGACCTGACCGGTCAGGTCGACGGAGATCGCCGAGTTGATCGCGATCAGGCGGTCGTTCTGGGAGGCCTGGTAGGGGTCGTTCGTGTGATCGCAGGGATGGGCCTCGACGGCGTGGTTCTCGTGGAGCCAGTCGTAGAAGGTCCGCGTACCGAGCGCGAAGGTGGCGACGATCTTGCCGCGATGACGGCTCTTGCGACGGCCGGAGAGGATGCCTGCCTCGTACGCGGCCATCACGCCGTCGGAGATCATCTCGGAGTGGACGCCGAGGTCGTTGCGTCCCTCGAGCAGTCCGATCACCGCCTGGGGAATGCCGCCGATGCCGAGCTGCAGGGTCGCTCCCTCCGGCAGGAGCGCGACGATCTGCTCCGCGATGCGCTGCTCGACGGCGGTCGGCGCGGCGCCGACGAGCTCGCCGAGCGGCTCGTCGGCCTCGACGATCGCGTCGACGTCGTCGATGTGCACGAAGGAGTTGCCCAGCACCCGGGGCATCTGCTCGTTCACCTGCACGATCACGTGGCGAGCGCACTCGGCGGCGGCCTGCGACGCCAGGACCTCGACGCCGAGGGAGAGCAGGCCGTGCCGGTCCGGGGGCGACGTCATGAGGAGCGCGGTGTCGATCCGAGGACGCTCCGCCCGGATCAGACGGGGGATCTCGGAGAGATGGCAGGGCACGTAATCGCCGTGCCCTGCGGCGATGGCGCTCCGATCGGCGGGCCCGACGAACCAGGAGAGATGGCGGATCTGCTCCGCCGCCGCCGCCTCCGCAAAGGGATCCTCGCCGATCAGGAGCACGTGCGCGATCCGACTGCCGGCGATCGCCTCCCCGCGCCGGGCGAGCGCCTGGGCGAGAGTGCGCGGGGTGGCTGCGTTGCCGCCCATGTAGACGTTCGAGCGCGGGCCCACGACCTGGACGGCCGCCTCCAGGCTCGTGCGCTTGGATCGATAGGCGTGGGTCCAGCTTCCCATGTCGACTCCCGTCCGCTCCTCTCCGTCCCGCTCCGAATCCAGTCTCCGAATCCGAGGCCATCCCAGGAGCCCCTCGGTCGCGATACACGCGTCTTCGAGCCCATCCCTGGCGTTGCGAGATCTCGGCGTAGCGACGGCTGAGGCGACCGAGCGCAGCGCGCCGAGCGATCCGCAGACGCGGCCGGAGGTAGGTGTGCTCCCGCACAGGACACTAGTCCAGGGACGCCTCGCGGGCGCCGGCTTCGAGGCCGGAATCCTCTCGGACGGAGATCCGCTCGGGGCCGGCATCGTCGTCGCCGGCTGGTCGCGCCTGCGCCATCATGACCCGGAGCGGACCAGGCTCCCCTGGCGCAGACAGGGATTTCGGGAGAAGCATGGCGGAAGACGAGCCTCGAGAGTCCGAAGCGCCTCGGGGTCGCGGTCCATTCGGACCCCGGGATCTCGGAATCGTCGCGTGGGCGCTCCTGATCGGCGCTCTCTGGATCGTCGGGACGCGATGGATGGATCCACCGCGGGAGACGATCTCCTATACGGCCTTCCGGAATGCGGTCGCCGAGGGCCGGGTGGTCTCCTGCCGGATCGGTCCGGAGGAGATCGTGGGGGTGCTCCGCCCGCCGGCCTCGCTCGGGGAGGAGTCGGGGGATCGCGCGATCGGCGGCGCCGAGCCGGACGGAGCCGGGGAGATCCGCTTCCAGACGGTCCGGGTGGAAGATCCCGAGCTACTGTCGGATCTCCGGGCGCAGGGCGTCTCGGTCGAGGGCGTTCGGCCGAGCGTCTGGCCCCAGATCCTCGGCTGGCTCCTGCCCTTCGCGCTGCTCGCCTTCATCTGGATCGCGCTTCTCCGGCGCGCCGCCAGCGGCATGGGCGGCATGGGCGGCATGGGGCAGAGCGCCATGAGCTTCGGGAAGAGCCGCGCGCGGCTCGTCGCCGAGAACGACGTTCCCGTGAGCTTCCGGGACGTGGCCGGCTGTGACGAGGCGAAGGCGGAGCTCGCGGAGGTCGTGCAGTTCCTGCAGCAGCCGGAGCGATTCACGGGCGTCGGTGCGCGGATTCCCAAGGGCGTGCTGCTCGTCGGGCCTCCCGGCACGGGCAAGACGCTGCTGGCGCGCGCGATCGCGGGCGAGGCCGGCGTTCCCTTCTATTCGCTCAGTGGCAG
>CAYXLY010000613.1:0-2485 GCA_964466005.1 uncultured Spirochaetaceae bacterium
CGAGTGCTCTGTCCCGGAAGCTCGCCTGCATTCGATCGCGTCTGCGGGCCGCTCGATGCGTTGCGCTCGGTCGCCGAAGCCTAGGCCACGAGGCTCGCGAAGTTGTCGCGCATGATCGAGCGGATGTCGGACGCGTCGAGACCCTCGAGCTCCTCGGCGAACTCGATGGGCTCGGCGAGGCCTTCGGGATGCGGATAGTCGGAGCCGTTCAGGACCTGGGAGGAGCCGATGCACTCCGCGAGCGCGACGACGTCGTCCTCGTAGAAGGGCGAGACCCAGAAGTTCTGGCGGAAGGTCTCCGAGGGAGACAGGGGCGGCGCGCCGAAGCGCCACATGTCCTTGCTGAAGAGCCGCGCGATCTTGTCGAGCTTGCCGAGCATGGGCGCGACCCAGCTCGAGCCGTATTCGACCGACAGGATCCGAAGCTTCGGGAACCGGGCGAAGAGGTTGTCGGAGAGGAGGCTCGCCACGGTGTCCATCACGGGTCGCTCGGTGAAGTGCAGGAAATACTCCATCATCGAGTGACGATGGGAAGGCGGATGGGCGCGCAGACCCCAGGGCTGGCTGTACATCTCGCCGAAGGGCGTGTGGCCGATGTGATAGACGACGTTCACGCCCGCCTCCTCACAGCGAGCCCAGAAGGGATCGAAGAAGGGCTCGCCCGGCGAGCGACCCTGATACGGGCCCGCCGTCACGACGACGAAGCGCGCACCGCGCCCGATCAGGCGCTCGAGCTCGAGGTTCGCCTCGTCGAGGTCGACGAGGCTCATCAGCGGAGCGCCGTAGATGCGTCCATCTCCGCCATAGCCCCAATCCTCCTCGAGCCAGCGGTTGAAGGCCCGAATCGAGGGATAGAGCGCCTCGCGATGCTTCGGCTCGCGGAGCTGCGGCTCGATTCCGACTCCCGTGGTCGGCAGCATCAGGCAGGACTCGACCTGCTGCTCGTCCATCCGCAGCAGACGCGCCTTGCGGTCGACGTACTCGTCGATGGCGAGTCCGTTCACCGGGTTCAGGCTCGGGCTGCCGCCTTCCTCGGAGAGTCCCTGCAAGAAGGCCTTCATCACACCGGGCGGACCGATCGAATCGCCGGCACCGACGCTGAAGAACTGACAGCGTTCGTCTCCGATGTACATGCGTCCCGGCTTGCCGGGATCCTTGCGGTCGATCCACATGGTGCGGTCGGCGAACTTCGACTCGATGTGCCGCGTGAAGCAGTCGTCGGGCTCGTAGTAGTGCTGGTCGGCGTCGTGGATCTGGTAGTCGAGGGTCGTCATGGTCTTCCTTTCAGGGAGAGATCGGGTCCGAGGTCGGGCGCGCGAGATCTCCGGCCGAGGGGCGAGCCGCCTGCGGATTCGATCGCGAGAGGCCCGGGGCAGCGGCCGGCGCCGGCGCGGAGAGGCCGCCGGCGATGAAGTCGAGGAGGTCGGCGACCACCGACGTGCGCGCGGCGGGCCCGCCCTCGGCGGAGGCCCGGGTCTCGTGACCCGAGAGCGTCTCGAGAGCTGCCTGGACGCAGAAGCGCATGCGCCGCTGTCGCGTCGCGACGGGGATCCCGGGGAGCGCCTCGCCGAGCAGTGCGCCGAGCTCGCGCATCACGTCTCCGAAATGCTCGAGCGTGAGCTCCTGAGCGAGGCTGCGATCGTCGGTGAAGACCCGGGTGAGCAGCCGGAGATCGGTCGTCTCGCGATCGGTGGGGTGGCTCGGGTCCGCCAGCAGGGGCTCGACGAAGAGTCGGGCGAGATCGTGGGGAGCGAGGGAGGCGGAGCGGCTCCGCAGTGCCCGGATCAGCGCTTGCCGCCGGGCCTGGATCGGCGAGATGGCCCGCAGGATGATAGATTCGAGCAGGGCCTCGCGGGAGCCGAAGTGATAGTGGACCAGGGCCGGGTTCACGCCGGCTCGCCGGGCGATGGCGCGGAGCGAGGCCCCTCGGGAATCCGCAGCTGCGAAGAGGCTCGCCGCCGCGTCGAGGATCTTCTCCCGGGTGTCGCGAGACTCGCTCGACTCCGGATGCTCCCGACGCTCGGCGTGGTCGGGGTGGTCGGCCCGCGGAGGCAGGTCGGCCGTCGCAGCAGATGTCGAGGCCGGGATTGTGGACGGGGGGCGGGCGATCACGGCGGGAGAATGACTTGATCAAGTGATCAAATCAAGGGGTCTCTGTCGGTCGATGGCTCTGCCGCGCTGCCGGGCGCCGCCGGGCACCGAAGAGTGGCTGGCCCGCCCGCAATCGGTCCCGCGTTCGGGCTAGACTCGCGCGGCTCTCGCCAGAGGAGGACCCATGTCGACCGATCCGCGTACCCCTGTACTCGTGGGCGCGTCCGCCCTGACACAACGTGTCGAGGACCCGGAAGAGGCCTCGGAGCCCCTCGAGCTGATGGGGCGGGTGCTGGAGGGGGCGGCGGAGGATGCAGGCTCAAAGGCCCTCCTCGGCTCCCTGGACGCCCTCTGGGCGCCCCGCGGCTTCTGGGCCTACTCCGACCCGGGCCGC